>JACROQ010000184.1 GCA_016214375.1 Nitrospirota bacterium
CCCTCCTCCTTACCCGTGATGACCCATACTATCAGCTCCTTATTCTATTGCAAGGGATTTGTGCAACAGACTCTTATAGCATTTTTATTTATTATTCAATCAAATTAAAATGACAGGCTGTGGAGTGGCTTGTTTTTCTCCGTCTTTATCCCGTGTTTCTGGCAAAGCACTCGTATGTATGCCCAGTTCAGTTGATGTCCTCTCACCCATTTTATCACATACCTTTCTTGTTCTTCACGCTCCACAAGCACTCGCTTCTGTTAAATGTCTGCCCACAACTCCTCCTCTGTGGGAAGATGGCATGTGGCGCCGCAGGCTGGACACTGGAAGGACTCTGTATCTAACTGGTGGAAGCGCAGTCCGGTATCCTTAGGATCCTTGATGTCTTTAGGATACGTCACCAGAAGCCCTTCGGCGGTGACATCTTCCAGCAGACCACAGGAAGGGCATGCAAGGAGTTCACGATCGTCGGTGAAAATTCCAAGCACCCGGGCCTGTTGCTTCACCTTTTCCAGATGACGAAACAGTTCTATCAGGTCGCCCATGTGTGACGGCTTTGTCCGTCCATTTGCACTGTGTTTTGCAGGCCGATGTGTTTTTTTCACTCTGCTCATACCCGGACTCCCCTTGCTTTGATAGCCGCCAGAAGTCGCCCGACTTCCCCGGTGACTTCCCCGGTTAAGGCAGTTAGTTTACGGATAACAGGCCATGGTTGCTTTGTCAATATAGTATTTATTATTGAGAAAAACAATATCAAAATCAGGTAAAGAGGATGTTTACCTGAGCGAGAAGACCGGGCGGCGCTTGGGTGAGAAGATGACGGTCAGGAAGAAGACGGCGGAGACAAAGAGGACCGTGGTGGCGCCGGAGGGGAGATCGAGCCAGTACGACAGGACCACGCCGGCGACGGATGATCCGACTCCGATCAGGGCGGAGTAGAGGAACATCCGGATCATGCTGTAGGTCAGTTGATAGGCGGCCGCTGCCGGGGTCACAATCAATGCGAAGACTAAGATGGCCCCTACGGATTTCAGGGAGATGACAATAGTCAGGGCGATCATGTTCAGCAGGAGAAAGGAGAGCCATCCAGTGGCAATGCCGCTGGCCGTGGCCATCTCCTCATCAAAGGTGATGAAATGGAATTCCTTGAAAAAGAGATAGACGATCAGGAGGACGATTGTTCCGAGGATCAGGATGATCTTCATGTCCATATTCGTGACCGACAGGATGCTCCCGAAGAGATATCCATAGACCTCGGCATTATAGGCCTTCATGAGGCCGATGAATAACACGGCGAGGGCCATGGTAAGGGAGTAAAAAATGCCGACCGACGCGTCTAATTTGAGATAGCCTTTTCTGCTGAGATAGCCGACCACCCATACAGTGACGAGGCTGAACAGGATGGCTAAGTAGAGCGGGTTGAATCCGATGAGATACCCTAAGGTGACCCCTCCGAAGGCGGCATGGGACGTGCCGGCGCCGATGAAGGTGAGATTTTTTAAGATGACAAAGACCCCGATGATTGAGCAGACCAATCCGATAACGACGGAGGCGATCAGCGCCCTCTGCATAAACTCATATGAGAGCATCTCAAACATGACAGCCTCGTAAAAAGTCTCGACAGCGGACGGCTTCGTAAAAAGCTCCATATGCAAGGCGCGCAAATCCTGAGGAATGAGGCGTACTTGTAGTTACACCGCAATGACGAAGGATGCAGCGCAACGCCGCAGATGGACTTTTTACGAAGCCGTCAAACATGGTGGTAGTCTCCAACGATCACATACGTCCCGCCCTCTTGCGTGGTGACAATAACCTGTTTGCCGTATATCTCGCTGAGTATCTTCTCGGACAAGACCTCTGCAGGGGGTCCAGTGGCAAACAACCTGGCCTTCAGGAGGGCCAGGCGGTCCACGTAAGGGCTGATCATATTGATGTCATGGGTCACCAGCAGGACCGTAAGGACGAGGTTCCTGTGCAGATCGGATATCAGGTGGATCATACTCTGCTGGGTCGGAATATCGATCCCGGTGGTCGGTTCATCCATCAGCAGGACCTCCGGCTGCTGGGCCAGCGCCCGTGCGATCATGACCCGCTGCTGCTGCCCGCCTGAGAGATGCCCTAAGGGGGCATCCCTGTATCCGTCCATCTCCACCTCTTTTAACGCGTTCAGGACAAGCTCTCTGTCTCTCTTTACAGGATGCCTCAGGAGGCCGATCGAGCTGTACCGTCCCATCATGACAGTCTCCATGACCGTGACAGGGAAGTTGGGGTCTATCTGACCCTTTTGCGGGATGTAGCCTATCTTGGCCTTATGGTGGCAGCGGAGTTTGTGGCAGGCACAGTCGAATATCTGGACAGATCCTGTGTCCGGACGGATTAAGCCCAATATGGATTTAAGCAATGTCGTCTTTCCGGATCCGTTGGGGCCGATAATCCCGACAAATTCACCCTGGCGGATCTCCAGGCTGATATCCTCTAAGGCCGTACGCTGCTGATAGGCGATGGTGGCATGGGAGAACCTTATGATCACGTCATTTTTCATCTGAAAACACCCCTGCTACTTAGTTGTCATTCTGAGCGCAGCGAAGAATCTGATTCCCCTTGTGCACAGCGAAGAATCTGATTATCCCGGTGCATCAGACCCTTCGCCTTCGGCTCAGGGTGACATACTGGATTTTCATGCCCCTTTGTGCCCCGGAGGGGCATGTGGGTTTCATCTCAGCGCCGCGGCGAGCTGTGCTCCGGTATATTCCATCATCTCGATATAGGTCCCTGTGCCCGGAAGCCCTCCGGGGATCGGAGTCAGTATCACGATCCTGGCCCCGGTCTCATCCGCGATCGCCTTGGGGGCCTTTGGGCTTAACTGGGGTTCAGAGATGATAACCCTTACCTTTTCCCGCCTTACCTTGTCTATGAGGGCCGCGATGTGCTTAGCCGAGGGTTCTGTGCCGGTCTGGATCTGGATATTATCGATAATCTGCAACTTGAATCTCTGTGCAAAATAGGGCCATGCCGGATGGTGGGTGATCATTTTTCTGTCGGCTGCGGGCTTCAGCAGGGCTTCTATCTTCCAGCGCATGGCATCAATCTCATTAAAATATTTGGCCTGATTGGACAGGTAACTCTCTCTTCCGCCGGGATCGATCTTAGCCAGGGCATCGGTAATGTGCCGTATCATCACCTTGGCCCTTTCCGGGTCAAGCCAGATATGGGGATTGCCAAGATGGCCGTCATGATCATGAGGCTCTATCTCTTCACCCCGGATTAGCGGAATCCCATCTGAGGTGGTGACCCTAACCAGATGATTGTTTGAGGCGTTTTTGATAAGGGAGTTGACCCACACCTCAAGGCCCAGCCCTACGGTGACGAG
>JACROQ010000175.1 GCA_016214375.1 Nitrospirota bacterium
AGAGGCTGATTATATAGTCCGCTATCAGGGCGGTCATAATGCGGGCCATACGGTCGTCATCGGGGATACAGAGTTTATCCTCCATCTGATCCCGTCGGGGATACTGCGCGAAGGCAAAAGGTGTGTCATCGGAAATGGCGTCGTGATAGACCCTCACGCCCTGTTGGCAGAGATCGACGCACTGAAAGAGAGGGGCATCGGGATAAAGGACAATCTTTTTATAAGCAGCCGGGCCCATATTATCATGCCGTATCACTGTGCCATTGAAAAAGAGAGCGAAAAGCTGAAAGGCTCCCTGAGGATAGGGACAACCGGCCGGGGCATAGGCCCAACCTATGCGGATAAGATGGCAAGGGTCGGGATCAGGGTCGCAGATCTCATAGATCGTGAGGTCTTTCGGGAAAAATTGCAGGTCAATCTTCAGGAGATGAATTACTTTCTGGAAAGACTCTACGGGGTGAAGGGGTTTGTGCTTGACGAGGTTTACGATGAATATATCGGATATGCGGAGCGGCTCAGAGGTTTTACCGCGGATACGGCGCTCCTTTTAAATCAGGCCATAAAAGAGGGGAAGAATATCCTGTTTGAAGGGGCTCAGGGGACCCATCTTGATGTGGATCACGGGACATATCCCTATGTGACCTCCTCAAATGCAACTGCAGGGGGGGCTTGTACCGGAACCGGTGTCGGCCCCACGAAGATAGACAAGGTCCTGGGCGTGGTCAAGGCCTACACCACCCGCGTCGGGAGCGGACCATTCCCAACAGAACTTCAAGACAAGGCCGGGGAGTTTCTGAGGGATAAGGGAAGAGAGTACGGGGCCACCACAGGGAGGCCGAGGAGGTGCGGTTGGTTTGATGCCCTGACCACATCATACGCGGCAAAGGTCAATGGGTTTACAGAGATGGCAGTCACAAAACTCGATGTCCTCGATGACCTGGACGAGATCAGGATATGCATAGGGTACCGGTATCGCGGGAAGAGATATGATGAGATGCCGTCTGAACTAAAGGTATTGGAAGGGTGTGAGCCTGTCTATGAATCCATGGCCGGCTGGAAGGCCTCTACAGCGGGTCTCTCAGAGTATAGAGCCCTTCCTCAGAAGGCACAGAGATATCTTGCGCGTATAGAAGAGTTAATCGGCGTAGAGATAGGGATCATCTCTACCGGTTTCAGAAGAGACGAGACCATCATCTTAAAGAAGATTTTTTAGGGGATATCTCTTATACCTTATTCTTGCCCTGGGCAAGGAGTGCATCAACCCTGTTGGAAATAACAGTAAGGGACTCCCTTGTCTGGTTATAGTATATGGGTAATCTGGATAGCAGACAGTTTTTGCCTTGCCCGGCAATGTAGAGGGCACAATTCTCTTTACAGAAGACCTCCTCTGTGGCAGTGCTCATAAAGGGACAAAGTACGTTCATACATAACCTCCTTCTTTCTAAAAATTATAAAGGGTAAACAGCGCATTGTAAAGAGGGTAGAAGATTCAAGGCATGAAACATATCATCGCTCACTACCACGAGATAGCACTTAAGGGCAAAAACAGGCCCTTTTTTGTCAACAAACTGCTCGATAATCTCAGGTATGCGACAAAGGGGACCGGGGTTGATAATGCTAAAGACCAGGGGGGGAGGGTTATTCTGTCTCTCGCCTCTGACGCCAGAGAGGACCTGGTAAAGGATAGGGTCTCGAAGGTCTTTGGAATAGCCAACTTTGCCCTTGGCTACAGGACATCTAATGACGTAGAGGTCCTTAAGGAGGCGGTACTCCGGCATATCAAGGATAAGGCCTTTAAGAGCTTTCGGGTCTCTACCAAGAGGGGATATAAAGAATACCCCCTCACCTCAATGGATGTTGACCGGATAGTCGGTGCGCATATCAAGGGGGCCACAGGGGCTAAGGTTGATTTAACCCACCCGGAACTGACGGTTTTTATCGAGGTCTTATCAAAAGAGGCCTTCTTTTATACGGAAAAATTTCAGGGCCAGGGCGGCCTCCCGGTCGGAACAGGCGGGAAGGTAGCCTGCCTCCTCTCCGGGGGGATCGATTCTCCGGTAGCGGCCTACCGGATGATGAAGCGGGGATGCTCGGTATTATTTGTCCATTTTCATAGTTATCCATACCTGAGCAAGATGTCTCAGGAGAAGGTCGGGGATATTGCAGAGATATTAAATCAGTATCAAAGATCTTCCAAACTCTTCCTCATCCCCTTCGGTGACATCCAGAAGGAGATCGTACTCCGGGCGCCGGCAAGATACCGGGTCGTCCTCTACCGGCGTATGATGGTGAGGATTACTGAGGCCATTGCAAAGAGAGAGAAGGCCCTTGCCCTTGTCACAGGGGAAAGCCTGGGTCAGGTCGCCTCTCAGACCCTTGAGAACATCACATCCATTGAAAATGCCGCCACCCTCCCCGTGCTGAGACCATTGATAGGAATGGACAAGGGAGAGATCATCGGGCAGGCAAAGGTCATAGGAACGTACGATATATCGATTATCCCTGATCAGGACTGCTGCCAGCTTTTTATCCCGAAGAACCCGGCGGTGAGAACGACCATAGAAGAGATAGAGCGGGCAGAAAAGGTATTGGACATCCCCAAATTAATCAGCATGGGCCTTGCCATTTAACAGGCTGCTAAAAAAGTCCTGCAATGCCAAGGATTGTCATTCTGAGCGAAGCGAAGACTCTGATAGACAATACATTTGATTAAAATAATCCTCCAGGATCTTCCGATGGTCAAAGGCCATCTCAACCGGCAAAGTCTCTTTTGTGAAAATCCCCACCTCTTTAGCGTCATCCGCGGCTACAGGAACTCCTGTCCCCTTTGCAATAAAGACCGTTGCGATCGTGTGGAATCTTGGGTCCCGGCCCGGGGCAGAGTAGACATGAAACTGCCGCACGAGCTCCACCTTAAGGGACGTCTCTTCTAAAGCCTCGCGCACCGCCGCCTCTTCCAGAGACTCTCCATAATCCACAAAACCGCCGGGGATAGCCCACCCGTAAGGCGGGTTTTTACGCTGAATCAGGATAATCCCCTTATCTTCAAGCTCGATAATAATGTCCACCGTCGGGAAAGGGTTCCCCGGTTTGATCTCTGTGCCGCACTGCGGGCATTTTCCGTATCGCATAACAGTTTATCTACTCGATTTCCGGGCTATAAAATAGCAGGCTGAGATTTTTGTGTCAATGAAAACTCTGCCTTCTGCCAAGCCTTCACCATGATCTTATTCTTTATGAGAAGATATGATATAGTACAGAATGCAGAACGGGGCCTTGAATTTTGATGCGGCATGCTACAACTGGTGATTCACGGTTGATTACTGATCCCATTTATCAATATTCAAGACCTGGCCCCCGCTTTTCCTCTCTCAAGTACCCTGATGATATCCCGGCTTTTAAGTGCGGGTAGTTTGTTCATAAGGGGCCTCTATTTCCACAATAAGGTGATTCTCATCTGGAATGGGGAGACCATCAGCCTGAAGACTTTCCAGGTACAGGGCGATAGCCTCTTTTATGTTGGCCAGGGCTGCATCATAAGTGTCTCCTTCAGAAATACATCCATGCAAAGAAGGAACGGTTACCGTATACCCCCTTCTTCCTGGGGTTCAAAAATAACCTTGTAATATTTATTAAGCAATAAAAAATGTTCTTTCACTTTTATGGAGCAGTAAACCAAAATACTTATTTAAAACGTGGGTTCTCGTGAAAAAGGGAATTACGGGTTTACGCCTCAAGCCCATCTTTTTAAGTTCGGCTATGATTTCATCATGATTTCCATCTATCTTTAGACCATTATAAAATGCATCGATTGCCTTAAGCTTGTAACCCCCTGCAACATAGACTTTACCGAGATTCAAGTAGAAAACCGGATTATAAAATTCCCTTTTTATGGCCTTTTCACAAATCGTTGCACCATTCCTGTACCTCTTTTCAGCTAAGGCCGTAATAAGACCTAGATAAGAGAGGTACAGGGGAGGGATCTCGTTCACATTCTCATAACCACCTTTTTCAATGGCTATCTTGATGGAAGCCAGAGCATCTCTGTATTTCTTCTCTTTAAGTAATTTGATCCCCGTCTTAAATAATTCCTTTGAACTTAACTCCTTCATAATATTGTAACTTACCTCCAGATAAAAGACTGTATTCCCACTTTCGCAGCAATGACAAAATCTGAACAAATCCCAATATCGGCAAACTCAAAGCCAATATTCAATAAAAAGGTGGGTCAGGTCACCCAACGATACTTAGCACCTCCAGCATCTCTTCGTGGATCTTTCCGTTGCTGGCCAGTGTCTCTTCACCGTAGATGTTGAACTCTCCGCCCTTAAAGTCGCTCATCTGCCCGCCGGCCTCTCTCACGATGACAGCGGCCGCCGCCACATCCCAGGGTTTGAGTTTATATTCCCAGAAGCCATCCAAGCGGCCTGCGGCTAAATAGCATAAATCTATCGTGGCGGCCCCGGGCCTCCTGATCTCCTGGGCCTTCTTCATGAAGGCCTTAAAGAGGTCCAGGTATTTTTCTGGATGGAGCCTGCGGTCATAGGGAAATCCTGTAGCAAGGAGCGCCTTATCAAGGCTCCCTATCTCAGATACATGGATAGGCATTCCGTTGAGACAGGCGCCACGGCCCTCCACTGCTGTAAAGCACTCGTCCCTGACAGGATCATAAACGACCCCCATGACCATCCTGCCGGAGGCCTCCAGGCCGATCGAGACCGCAAAGCAGGGGAAGGCATGGGCATAATTCGTTGTCCCGTCGAGCGGGTCTATGATCCAGAGGTACGGGGAAGTAGAATTCTTTATCGTCCCCTCTTCTGCGATTACCTGATGATCAGGGTACTTGGAACTGATCATGGATACAATCGCCTCCTCAGAGAGACGATCTGCCACAGTGACGAGGTCCACCTCTCCCTTGAACTCCACATCAATCGGCTGGCCGAAATATTTCATCAGAATCTCTCCGCCGGTCCGCACCGCCTCTTCCGCTGTTTTCAGGAAATCACCATACATCAAATAGATCCTCGCTCAA
>JACROQ010000176.1 GCA_016214375.1 Nitrospirota bacterium
AAGCATCTGGTGGATAAAATCCCTCAGCGGCGATGTGTTTGCATACTCTGTAGAGATGGCATGCCAGTCTGCAACAAAATAGAAGCACTCATACTCCTCCTGGAGCCTCTTCCAGTTTTCCAGCGCCCCGCTGAAGTTCCCAAGGTGGAGCTTGCCGGTCGGCCTCATGCCGCTGAGCACGCGTTGTTTCATATTATGATCCCTATCCCTGTCATGCTGAATTTATTTCAGCATCTCTAACAGGTTGTTGAAAAAGTCTGGCAAACTGTCATTCTGAGGAGCCGAAGGCGATGAAGAATCTGATAACCCTTTAATTTCTTTAGGTGTCAGATCCTTCGCTTCGCTCAGGATGACAATACTCAAAACACCGGCATCCCTGCAAACATCCTCGTCAGGAAGCTCATAACCGGCCATATCACATGAGTCATAAATCCAAGGGGATTCAGGAACACCAGAAATACAATAATCAACATACCATACGGTTCTATCCGGCTGAAGGCCTCTGCCTGCCGATGGGGGAGTAACCCGATCAATATCCGGCTCCCGTCCAGAGGAGGCACCGGAATCAGATTGAATATCGCCAGCATCACGTTCCATTTGACCCCCTCCTTAAGCATCAGCAGGATCGGGAGAAGGATCAAGGAGACAAAGTGAAATCGTGCTAAGCCATTTATGGTCAGCAATACCAATACCTGCAGCAGGATGCCGCATCCCAGGGCCATCAATAAGTTAACCGCCGGCCCGGCAGCGCCCACCCATATGATATCCCTCTTGGGATTTCTCAGGTTGCTGAAGTTGACAGGGACAGGCTTTGCAGCGCCGATCACAAACCCGGCAAAGATATAACTCAGGATCGGAAGGATGATGGTGCCAAAGAGGTCTATATGGGCCAGAGGGTTTAATGTCAGCCTGCCGTGCAATTTCGCAGTAGGATCGCCAAGCTTATTGGCGACCCACCCATGAGCCGCCTCATGGAGGGTGATTGCAAAGACGACTGGGATTGCCATGACGGCGATGTTTTGTAAAAATGTATGGATATCTGTATGCAAAGTGCCTCTTAGTTCGAACACGCAGGCTAAAGCCTGCGGCTACTGCCTGACGACGACCAGTACCTCGTCAGGGTTCACGCTGTCCCCCTCTGCCACATAGATCTTCTCAACCACGCCGGATACCGGGGTGTGAACCTCGTTCTCCATCTTCATGGCCTCCACAATGAGGACTGTATCTCCAGCCTCCACCTTGTCTCCGATTCTAACCTTTATCTTGACAACCGTCCCGGGCATGGGTGTGGTGACATCCCCTTCCCCCGTAGCCCTGGGTCTGATGGAATGTCCCGTAGACTTTACATCAATCACCCCGGAGACACTGGGCACGACCTCGACAAGCGAATCGACCAGGATCTCCTCCAGTTGATCATCGACATAGATGAAATAGGGTCTCCCACCCTCACCCGGGTGTCCCATACCCCCTATTTTAACATGATAGGTCTCTCCATGTAATTTAATATTAAACTCACTCGGCGCGAGGTGAGAGATGGTCGCCTCTTCCCCGATCTCAGGCACGCTTCCATCCTTTTTTGCAACGACATCCTCCGGCCTGATCCCCTTTTCCCTGGCCTCAAAGAAATCAAGGGCCACCTTGGGAAAGAGGGCATACAACAGGACATCCTCAACTCCCTTTGCCTTATCCCCTATCTCCGCAGTCAACCTCTCCATCTCAGGCTCTAAGAGGTCCGCAGGCCTCTTCTCGATAAATTCTTCATCCCCGATGACCTTTTTTCTCACCTCTTCATCAATAGGCGCCGGCGGCTTTCCATAGAGCCCCTTAAAATAGTTCCTGGTCTCCGTAGTAATCACCTTGTATCTCTCGCCTGTGACCACGTTGAGGGCGGCCTGGGTGCCTACGATCTGGCTCATCGGCGTCACCAGTGGGGGATAGCCAAACTCCTTTCTCACTTGCGGGACCTCTTTCAAAACCTCCTTCATCCTCTCAAGGGCCTTTTGCTCATTCAATTGGGAGGCCAGGTTCGATATCATCCCGCCTGGGATCTGATAGATGACAACCGCGGGGTCAATTCCGGTGTATTCACTCTCAAACACCTTGTATTTTCCACGGACCTCCCTGAAATAGTCTGCGATATCAGAGATCAGATCCATATTCAGATCCACGGCATATTTCGGCGAACGATTCAGGATATTCATGAAGGTCTCTACCGGCGGCTGGGAGGTCCCGGATGCAAGAGAGGATATGGCCGTATCCACGATATCTATGCCGGCCTCAACCGCCTTTACATAGGTCGCCACGGACATGCCGCTCGTATCATGCGTGTGCAGATGGATCGGGGGCGACACCGATTCCTTGAGCCTGCTGATCAGTTCAAAGGCATCATAGGGAGACAGGAGGCCCGCCATATCTTTGATACAGATCGTATCACACCCCATGTCTTCCAGGCGCTTTCCCATATCCACAAAGATCTCGTTGTTGTGCACAGGACTGATGGTATAGCAGATGGTCCCTTCCACCTTTCCGCCGTTCTTCAGGGTCGCCTTTACTGCCGTCTTGATATTTCTAAGGTCGTTGAGGGCATCGAATATACGGAGGATCTGGATCCCGTTGGCGACAGCCCTCTCCACAAATTTCTCCACGACATCGTCTGAGTAGTGCCTGTAGCCGACAAGGTTCTGGCCGCGAAGGAGCATCTGAAAGGGGGTCTTCGGCATATGCCCTTTCAGGAGCCTGATCCTCTCCCATGGGTCCTCTTTCAGGTATCTCATGCTCGAATCGAATGTGGCCCCGCCCCACATCTCCACAGACCAATAACCCACCTGATCTATCTTTTCGGCGATCGGGAGCATGTCGGCGGTCTTAAGACGCGTTGCCAGCAGGGACTGATGGGCATCCCTCAGCGTTGTGTCGGTAATCAAGAGCTTTCGTCTCTTTGCCTTCAAAGGATTCTCCTATCCGTTATCGATGTGCCATTAGCGATGTGAGTGGGCGCTGATCGCCGCAGCGATGGTGAATACCAGATCGATCCTCTCGGACTTGTTCTCGTATATCAGGTCATCAAAGCGATTCTCGATGTAATGGGTATTAAATTCCCCCCTCCGGAAGACCTCATCGCGCATGATCATTCGATAGAACGGTATCGTCGTCTTCACCCCCCGGATGACAAACTCATCCAGGCTTCTGGCAGTCCTGCTTACCGCCTCATCCCATGTGCGTCCCCATACGGTCAGTTTGGCGAGCATGGAATCGTAATAAGGGGGCACGACATAGCCCCTGTAGACATTGCCATCGATCCTGACCCCAAACCCGCCCGGGGAATAGTATGCCGTAATCCTCCCCGTAGTGGGCAGAAAATTATTCCTCGGGTCCTCGGCATTAATCCGGCATTCGATCGCCGACCCGCTGATCTGGACCTCATCCTGTGTAAAGGAGAGTTCCTCCCCGGCCGCAATCCGGATCATCTCCTTAACGATATCAATACCGGTAATCTCCTCTGTAATGGTATGCTCGACCTGCACCCTCGTATTCATTTCGAGAAAGTAGAAGTCCTTATTATGATCGACTAAGAATTCCACGGTCCCTGCATTCGTATAGCCCGCAGTACTCGCAGCGGTGACAGCGACCTCCCCCATCCTCCTCCTCAGGTCAGGATCTAAGAAAGGGGAAGGAGCCACCTCGATCAATTTTTGATGTCTCCGTTGTATGGAACAGTCCCGCTCTCCAAGGTGTACAATATTCCCGTAATGATCCGCCAGGATCTGAAATTCAATGTGTCTGGGAGACTCTATATATTTTTCAATATAGACATCGTCCCTTCCAAAGGCCTTCAGGGCCTCAGAGCGCGCTATCTCGAAATTTTTCTTCAGGTCTTCAGGGGCACGGCAGAGCCGGAGTCCCCTCCCGCCGCCGCCGGCTGATGCCTTGAGCATCACCGGATAACCGATCTGTTTTGCGATAGACTCTGCCTCATTTGCAGAGGAGATACCGTGCTCGATACCCGGGACCACCGGGATCCCTGCCTTCTTCATCATCTGCCGGGCCACGATCTTATCCCCCATCTCAGCGATCGCCTTAGGGGTCGGGCCTATGAATGTAATCCCGTTCTCCTGACAGGCCCTGGCAAACTCCGCATTTTCAGCGAGGAATCCATACCCGGGGTGTATGGCATCAGCCCCCCTCTGCTTGGCAAGGTCAACAATCCTGTAGATATTCAGATACCCTGCTACCGGACCAGGACCCACAAGGCACGACTCATCCGCCTTTTTAACGTAAAGCGTGATGGCATCTGCCTCAGAATGGATGGCCACCGTAGGGATGTTGAGTTCCTTACATGCCCTGATGATTCTTAAGGCAATCTCGCCTCTATTGGCAACTAAGACCTTTTTAAACATAATTAAAGTCCTTCCACTACGGCCGCGGCCAGGAGCGGCACCATGATCTCGTGATGACCCGTCAGGGTATAGCCCCTTCCTGCGCCGTCCTTTGTCGGCCGCCGCACGACATTGGTCACCGGTCTGTAATGCTGGATAAAGTCCATATTCACGGTGGTAAAATTCTGTACCTTGTAACCCAGATTCCTGACGAGGGTGAGGGCCTTCAAGAAGACCTCAGGCAATATCACGGCAGAGCCTATGTTGAAAAATACGCCTGACTCCAATTTGGCCACAACACCTGTAAACAATTGGAAGTCCCTGTAACTGCACTCCCCGGTTGCTGCCCCATCCATTCCGGGATGCACATGGAGTATATCTGTACCCACGGCCACATGGACCGTTACAGGGATCCCCAGCCGTGTACCTGCGGCAAGGATACTCAGGTCTTTATGAGGATACCGGGAGCGGTGGATCATCTCACCGGCCGACCTTCCTATCCCCCACCCCTTTTTAAGACCCCTCCCTATCGCCTCGTTCAAAAGCCTGCCGGTCTCTTCTGCCATCCCGAACGTCCCTTCGCCGATCTCTGAATCAACATCCTCAGAGGTCCGGCCTGCAAAGGCGATCTCAAAGTCATGGACAATCCCGGCGCCATTCAGGGCAACCGCCTTGATGATCCCCCGTTCCATCAGATCAATGATCACAGGGCCAAGGCCTACTTTGATTACATGGGCCCCAAGACCGGCTGCCACTACCTTTCCCCCTCTATGGGCGGTTATAACAGCAGAGGCGATATCTTTAAGATCTTTCGCCGCCAGGGTGTTTGGAAGACGGCCGAGAAAATCCTCGAGCGTACCTCCGGACGACACCGGCCGGGCAAAGTCACCCACCCCGACCTTGCTCTTCCTTGTCCTTATGGAATATGTCTTAAGCCCCTCCGGGGAAACAGGCATGAATCTCATCTGCGGCAGGATAACACAGGGCAGATATGCGGTCAACCGGGATGTTAAACCCAAATTCCGAGATAGGAATTGACAGCAGGTCCCTTACGGGCTTCAACCCAGGTTTTAAATCCCCAAAACTATTTTCCCCAGTGATACGGGGCTCTTAAACCCTGTAATTAT
>JACROQ010000188.1 GCA_016214375.1 Nitrospirota bacterium
CAAACCGAGTTGATGGACGTACTATCCGAAGAAATCTGTAATCTGGCTACGTCTCAGCCTCTTTTGCGTGGTTGCATCCAGCAATCCGGGCTACCTCTTTTTTTACCCTAATCGTTGCATTACTTATGCGGCATTCTATAAGTCTGTGGAGCAGATTACGGATTATATCGAGGAGACGGCCTATGAATGACAGACCCGATGATCCGGTGGCAGCAGCGATTGAGAGATTCTTTGCCGCATTTCCTGCTGGCCCCGTAGGGGTGGAGAGTGTAGAACTTGGAAAGGCCCGTGATAGGGTCCTGGCCGCAGATGTTGCGGCAGCGATAGATTTACCGCCATTCTCGAGGGCGCTGGTCGAAGGTTTCCTTGTCAATGTGGCAGACACCGCGAATGCGGGAGATAACACCCCTGTTTTACTCACTGTGAGCGGGGCAATAGGGCCTGGCAAGACGTTTGAGAATCAGATAGCATCCGGCACTTGCATAGAGGTCAGCACAGGGAGCTTTATCCCTGAAGGAGCTTTTGCAGTGGCAAGGTATATGGATGTGACAAGGTCCGGGAAGGGCATAACGATCAAACGGGGATACAATAAGGGAGACAATATAGAGGCCATTGGATGTGAGATTAAAAAGGGGGAGGGCATACTGAGAGCCGGCACAAAATTCTCTTCAAAGGAGATAATGATTCTTGCCGGCCAGGGCATCTTATCAGCGAAGGTGGCCAGAGCGCCGAAGGTTGCCATTTTCTGTTCGGGAAATGAGGTGATTCCCCCGTCTGAGCCGCTCAGGCCCGGATACGTCTGGGATGCAAACTCCTATACCTTATCAGCACAGATTGAGGAATATGGTGGTCTTCCTCTATTTTGCGGGATCATGAAGGATGATTTTTCTGCATTTAAGGAAGCCCTGAAGGACGGGCTTGCCAAAGCGGATATGGCTGTTATATCAGGAGGAACCGCAATAGGCGGCAGAGAATTTATAGCGGACCTGATCCACTCTTTTGGCGGGCCTGGTGTTGTGGTGAACGGTGTTCCCATGCGTTCGGGCAAGCCATTGATCATGGGGGTGATAGAGAATAAACCGGTCGTATGCGTTGCCGGCTACCCCCCTGAATCGCTGCGGGGCTTTGAGCTATTTGGGAAGCCTGTGATTGAAAGGCTAGTTGGATTAAGGAGCGTTACATAAAGCGGGGTTAGAAAACCCCGCCTATCCGGATAGGTGGGACATTTTTCGCTTCGCTCAATGCAAGCACTGTCTTGTCCCGCTATTGTAAGATAATAAAAATGGAACGGTTTATATCCCCTGCACCTGTTGTAAGATTAGAGAAGGCATTTATTGACCCCTTCAAAAACCTTGTCGCCACGGCCCAGACATGCTATTCCGGGAAGGGGATCGTCACCACGGAGAAAATAACAGAGGGTTATGAGAGGCTTGCCAGGAGCATCTATAAGGCCGGCCACCATACCACACTGCAACACGCCCATTTCCAGTTTACACTCACAAATGTTTCAAGGCAGTTTGTCTGGTCATTTCTGCACAGCCATCCCTTTTATAACTCTGAGCAGGTCAGTCAGCGTTATGTTGCCGTCAGTCCCGGGAATTTTGCAATCCCTCCTCTGAGAGGGGAGGCCCTGGCCATCTACGAAAAGACGATTACCCTCCAGATGCAGGCCTACAGCAGGCTCTGTGAAAAACTCTTTCCAATCGTAAAAGATGAGTACCTGCGGCGTTTCAGGTCCTATGAGAAAAGGGCAAGAAGGGGAAGGGGCAGGGAATCTGATCTGCTGCAATTAGAGCTTCCGATCTATAAGTCCGCAAGAAAGATCGATAAAGAAGTCATGAAAAAGGCTCAGGAGGTGGCAAGGTATATCATACCGGTCTCGGCCTTTACATATCTCTACCACACGGTCAATGCCCTCACACTCTTCCGGTACTACCGCCTTTGTAACCAGTATGATGCCCCTATGGAGCAGCGTATCGTCGTGGGCAAGATGATAGAGGAGATACTCCGTGCAGAGCCGCTCTACAAGACCATCCTTGAAGAGCCGCTGGATATGGAGGCAACGCCTGAATACCGGTTTTTTGCATCGCACCTGCAGGTGTTGGGCCCTCGTATTCAAAAGAGATTCCTGAAGGAATTTGACGCGAGTCTGGGGGGAAGGCTATCGAGATTGGTTGACTATAAACAAAACAATGAGGCCACTGTTGCCCAATCTGTCCGTGAGGTCCTTGGGCTTCCCTCTTCAAGGTGCAGGGATAAGCGGAGGCTTAGTGATTATCAGGCATTAAGACTTGTATTAGATCCGTCACAGAATAGTCTCTATGGAGAGACGTTAAATGTAGCGACACTGTCTAAGCTTGCGAGGGCACTGTCCCATGCATCGTATACATTTAGAAAGAAGATCAGTCATACGGCAGACTCCCAGGACCAGCGTCACAGGATGACGCCTGCCACACGTCCCTGTCTTCACAGGCACATTACTGATGATCCTGATTACATCACTCCAGAGCTTATCCGTCAGGACGAGAAGGTAGAGAAGTTTTACCAGGAGACGATGGATCAGACATGGGATGGGATCAACCGGCTCAAGGCCCTTGGCGTGAGCGATGAGTTTGCTATGTATCTTTTACCGAATGCCGTGGCCATCCGCTTTACAGAGTCGGGGGATCTGTTGAATCTGCGGCACAAGTATGCCATGCGGCTCTGCTACAATGCCCAGGAAGAGATATGGCGGGCCTCGCTTGATGAGGTGAAACAGATCCGGGAGGTGAATCCCTTCATCGGCAAATATCTCCTTCCTCCATGCACACTAAGGGACATGGCCGACGTACTGCCTGTCTGCCCTGAGGGAGAGCGCTTCTGCGGGATCAAGGTCTGGAGGCTGAGTCTGAAGGAGTATAAAAGGATTATTTAGCAGTCTGTTATTAGGCTGTTGAAAGAGTCGTTTTGCCTGTCATCCTGAGCGAAGCGAAGGATCTGAGACCTAAGGGAAACTAAGGGTAATCAGATCCTTCGGGCATTCGCCCTCAGGATGACACTTCGTGTCAGATTCTTCGTCGCCTTCGGCTCCTCAGAATGACAGAGTATCAGACATTTTCTACAGCCTGTCAGGCGTCAGTCTCCGCAATCAGCCTTGCACATTGATAGCCACTGATGACAGCGCCCTCGATCGTTGCCGGAAGGCCAGTGTCTGTCCAGTCGCCTGCAAGAAAGAGATTTTGGATGGGGGTCTTCTGTGATGGTCTATTTAGGTTCACCCCAGGAACCGGTGAAAATGTGGCAAATCTCTCCTTGATGACTTTGCTGTAGAGGAGTTTAGCAGAGGTAGTATCAGGCAGGGTTTTCTTTAGTTCTCTCAGTGCCAGATCCACTAATTTCTCTGAAGGCACATCAAGATACTGATGTGCGCCACTGATCACAATGGATAAAAGACCCCTGTACGAGCTGTCCCTGTATAGCTTCTCCTTGTTGAATATCCACTGAATCGGTGAGTTAAGCAATGCTGCAAATCTGTAGTCTGTTATAGAATCATTGAACAAGAGGTGGATGGATATGATTGGGGATGCAGAAAAGAGGGGGGTAACAGATATCCCCTTTTTATCAGGTAATAATTTTTGAAGAGAGTCATATGGAACAGCGCTGATATAATAGTCTCCCTTCAATACTCTTCCATCATGTAATCTGATTCCGGTGACAGCATGATCCTTTATAAGTATCTCCGATGCGATACAGCCTTTCTCTATAGTTCCTTCACGTTGCCGGATGAAATTCTCAGCCGCATCTACGTACAGTCTGCTCAACGGCGTTGCAGGGAGTACAATCCTCGATCCTTGTCTGTTCGCAAAAAATGCCTGTTTTAAGACGGCCTTGAAGAGGCCGGCCGATGCCTTATCAGGATTTTCATTCAGGGTGGCCAGGGTGATGATGTTCCACAAGGTGTCCTGTGCCTTTTTGGACTGGCCCAGCCTGTGAAGCCATTCGCTGACGGTGCAGTCTCTTGATAAGCTTTTTGAGTTGCCGGACAGCATTTCTCCGGCGACCCTCAGCATCCTGAATCTGTCTGTCAGCGGGAGGGCATTAAAACGTAATATGCCGGAAGCGATATGCAGAGGGGCAGGCAGCGGCAGGCAGTCCAATTTAGAGGCATTCCCATTTGTATCTAAGAAATCAATATGTAAATTTTTCTGGACATAAAGTTTATCTGTCACACCGATCTTTTCTAAGAATCTGAAGGTGTTTTTGTAACACCCCATCAGGATATGCTGGCCGTTGTCTAAGGCGAGGCCAGTCTTCCGGTCAAGGAAAGAATAGGCCCGGCCGCCAAGGAATCTCCTTTGCTCGACGAGGGTTACATGATAGCCGGCCGATGTGAGCTCTACAGCAGCAGAAAGACCGGCAAAGCCGCCACCGATGACGATAACCTTTTTCATGCGAAAATATCCCTGCCACTTTGCTGTCATTCTGAGCGCAGCGAAGAATCTGACGCGAAGTGTCATCCTGAGGGCGAATGCCCGAAGGATCTGCTTTCCCATTGAACCCGGTGTATCAGACCCTTCGCCTTCGGCTCAGGGTGACATTCTGGATTTTCATGCTTTGTGAGCCAGCGGCTCATAACGGTCCACTTGAGAATTCTCGTTCCTTATTTTCCCTCCCCTCAAGGGAGGGGGATTTTCATGTCTTTAGCCTGTTCCCAATCCAGGCCTTAAAGGCTATATAAAGTTTATATGGCTTTAATAATCGTGGAGGAGCAGAAAATACATCATAGTTTGAATTTTCTATTTTACGGAGTAGAGTACTATAAATAGCCCTCATGATTTCAGCAGCCACCATGGCCTTCCGGTCTTCCCTGGGAAGGGTTTCCTCCGCCCTCTTATAATAGCTCCATGCCCTCGCAGCCTCAAAGCGCATCATCTCGACAAAGGCCTGATTATATATTGACGAGAACAGATCTTCCTCGGCATATCCAAATCGCTTCAGGTCTTCCAGCGGCACATAGATACGCCCATTGGCTGCATCGGCCTTTATATCCCTCAGGATATTGGTAAGTTGCAAAGCAATTCCGAGGTCTACAGCATATCCTAATGTGACAGCATTCTGATAACCAAATACCTCTGCACATATCAACCCCACGACAGAGGCCACCCTGTAGCAATATCTGTGTAGTTCGTCAAATGTATGGTACCTGTTTTTTGTTAAATCCATCTCCACACCTTTGATCAGGTCAAGAAAATATTTCTGTGGGATTGAGTACCGGTCTATATACGGTTTAAGGTTGACAGTAATGGGGTGAGAGGGGTTCCCCTGGAACATATTGATGATCTCTGTTGTCCATTTCAGGAGGGCCTCTGACGCCTCAAGTCTGCCGGGAGATTCATCTGCCACATCGTCCAGGGACCGGCAGAGGGCGTAAATGGCGTACAGTGCCTTCCGTTTCTCTGAAGGGAGGGAGAAGAAGGAGTAATAGAAGTTTGTGTTGCTCTCTTTGGTGAGCTTATAGCTTTGAGAGGCAAGGCGAGGGTTATGCTCCATCCCTTATTCCCTCATGGTTAGGGCCTTTGAGATGATCTTTACCTTATCAAACGTTGTTACGACAGGCCGTTTAGTAAACACGTCATATCCGTTCTTTTCTATCTTTTCCAGGATCTTCATGCCGCCGGACCACACGGCCTTAAGCTCAAGTGATAACTTTTTGCCGACCCTGTTGCAAAGCGGCAACCCCTCTTTAAAAAGTCCCCGTGTGAATTCTATCTCGCTTGCCAATAGATCTTTGAAGGCACTGTTTACAAGGTGGGATTTCAGTTCGGAGATAGTATAGCCAAATCGCTCCATATCCTCTAACGGGATATAAATCCGGTCCTTTTCAAGATCTATTGCAATGTCCTGCCAGAAGTTTGTAAGCTGCAGGGCTGTGCAGATAAAGTCTGAAAGCCTGTGGAGTTCCGGGTCCTTATATTCAAAGAGGTGGAGGACGATCCTCCCGACAGGGTTTGCAGAATAGCGGCAGTAGGTGAGAAGGTCTGAGGTTTTTCGATGTCTCTTATTCACCAGGTCCATTTTGAAGGCGGTGATAAGGTCCTTTAACAGGGCAATAGGGATGTCAAATCGCCTGATAGTTTCTTTGAGGGCAACAAATACAGGTTCTGCGGGCTGTCCGCTGATACAATCTTCCAGTTTATTTTCCCACGCTTTCAGAAGGGGTAACCGCTCTTCTTCCCGGTATAACTTTTCATCTGCAAAATCGTCTGCCTTGCGGGCAAAGGCGTAGATGGCATGGACATACCGCCTCTTCTCCTTCGGGATTATCCATGATCCTACCGGGAAGTTTTCATAATGCCCTGTTGCGATCTTTGTACAGTAATGAAAGGCTGCATTTAGTGGCATAGTTTACAAAGGAATATAACATGGAGAGAGGGGCATTGCAATATTACGGGGCTGAGCCATGACCCGTAGGGTCATTGGTTTCGTGCCCCTGGTTCTCCCGTAGCGTAGCGGAGGGATGGGGCACATGGCTCAGCCCCGTATTCTCCCTGAGCGAAGCGAAGGGAGAACAAGGTGTTCATGTTTGATGAACTCGTAAAAAGTCGCCAGAAGCACTATTTATCATTCCTTCACTTCGTTCAGGACGGCGTCTGAGCGAAGCGAAGAATCTGATAAAACAATGAGTGATCAGACCCTTCGCGGAGTTTACCCTGAGCAAGATTCTTCGGTCGCTTCGCTCCCTCAGAATGACAAGCGAAGGGCTC
>JACROQ010000189.1 GCA_016214375.1 Nitrospirota bacterium
ATGGCATGGTTTTTTATCACCCTGCTGCCGACCACACTGATCCCGTTGAATGCGATATTACAGGAGAACAGGGGTTATCTGGCAGGGATCGGGTTCCCGATCTTTGCAGGGATCTGTATAGGAAGGCTGCCACGCCGGGCCTCGGTGCCGCTCTTACTGGTCGTAGTATCTCTTTGTTCCATTGCCACTATCCAGCGGAATCAAGTCTGGAAGGATGAGTATACCCTCTGGAGGGATGCTGTAGATAAGGCCCCCTATTCTGCAAGGGCCCATGATAATTTAGGTCTTGCCCACATCACCAGGGGAGAGTATGGACGTGCCATCGATGAATTCAACAAGACCATAGAGATTCAACCCCGCTACTACCTTGCCTACTATAATGCCGGGGTGGTGTATCAGATGCAGAACAATCTGGATTCCGCCAAGTCTTCATATGAGGCCTGTCTCAGGATTAATCCGCAATATTTCCGTGCCTACTACAACCTTGGTATCTTATTCAAGAAGGCAGGTGAACTGGATCAGGCAATCTCGAACTATGAGAAGGCCATCTCACTCGACCCGCGCCACCCCTTCGTGTACAACAACCTCGGTGTTGCTTTTACAGAAAAGGGGGAGAGAGACAAGGCGGAGTCCGCCTTTAAAAGGGCGACTGAACTTGATCCAGAATTTATAAAGGCATATTTTAACCTTGGGAATCTTTACTATAGGACAGGGAGGCATAACCTTGCGGCAGAGGCGTATCGCACGGTATTAAAGCTGCAGCCGGATTACAAGGAGGCGGAGAGGATGCTCAACGCTGCCATGGGCACGGGGTCAGGTCTTGAATTTTGATATAGTAAACATATCAAAATTCAAGACCTGACCCCAAACCAAATAGGCGGGATTTTCTAATCCCGCCGCACATAGCGTAGAATAAAGAATGATGCAAGTGATATAACAAATGCAGCAGAGAGCCCTGCTGCGAGTTTTTGCAGCAACGTGGCGTACACAAAAAACCAGGCGGTGCCAACGGCAGGGAGGAGGGCTATTCTCACTGGAAATTTTAAGTATCCATGATTTGCTATAAAATGGGCCAGCGGAGGACTGAACCGGTAGTATAATGATACAAACCACCTCCCAGGGCTATGTGTCAAAAGATACTGATCCCGGAACTCCCTGAGTGCCTCCACGTGCCGCTCAAACGGGCTCCCATAGGCCGCCGTGGCTATAAAACATGCCTCTCCAAGCCGCTGCCCGGCGACCAGCAGGGACTGTAGATCCAGGAAACCTCCAATGAAAAAGATATTATACTGATCTTTGGCAAGCGCATTTCGACTGTCTTGCCAGAGAAGATAGACATGCCCTTCGTTATCTATGGACATCACCGGGTTAACAGAGTCACCAGACGGCACAGGATAATCAAGTCTTATATCCGGATCTTGCCATGAATTTTCCTTACCTTTCCCGATGGAAAAATTAAAAAAGATGTCTGATGTGCCGGAGCGGTTATCGAGCCAGGCCACAAACATATCTCCCAAGTTGTCGACCTGGATTAAGGGAGACGATGCGTTTGTATCCCCTGCGGGTATCCCGGTATCCAGACGGATATTTCCCTTTGTGTCGAGAAAGGACCTCCCAAAGTCCACAGAATGGTTGAAGTATATATTGTCATTAGGATCGATAAGCTTAGAAGCCCCGCGATTGTCTGTCCACACGATGCCAATCACCCCTTTGGTGTTATTGGCGATGGCTACATCAACTACCTGAGCCTTTATCTTGGGAGTATCTATACGCTGGTCCTTTTCATCCCAGTTGGCGCCAAAGTCTAATGAGCGATTAAAATAGACATCCCTTGTCCCATCTGAGGCAAATTCCTCCCCCCTCGCTGCCCGTCCTGCATTGTCCAGCCACGCTGCATAGACATGTCCACTGGAATCACTGCTGATTGCCGGAGGCGAAAAGAACAGGTATCCGCCAACAGGCGCTGTGTCGATACGGACTGCCTTTGAGCCCCACTTTGCGCCATGGTCACTGGATACATTAAAGTATATTCCAGGGAATACCTCCTCTTCAGGTATGTTCCTGTTATCCTGCCAGGCCACATAGACATGGCCCCCCTTATCCGTTGAGATGACAGGATATATAGCAGGGAATGTCCCTGTGGATATCCCGGTATTGATCCGCTCCTCGGGGGTCTGATAATAGGTGATGGGGTTTCCAAAGGTTGGTTTGATGCTAAAGTCTACATGAAGTGATCTGAAGTATACCTCATAAACACCGGCCTTGTTCCTGTCATCATTCCACACGGCATAGACGTTTCCATTTTCATCACAGGCGATCCGGGGGTTGATGGAATTCCCTACAGCGGGATTGTCTGAATCAAGACGTTCATCCGTAAATTCGGGATACCATGATAGACCATAATCTTCGGAGTACCGGAAATAGATGTCGAGTTTTCCCGTCCCGGCCTTAAACGCCCTGTCGTCGCCCCATACGACATAGACATGTCCAGAGTTGTCAGAGCAGATATCAGGGGACAGTGCATCTCCTGGCTCGGTACCCTGGGGCCGTGGAAAACCGGTGGGGATGGGAACAGCACGCGGCTGCCACCCTGTCTCTGAAAAGAAGGTGTTTGCATAGATACTCGGAGACCCTCCCCTGTTGTCACTCCACGCGACGTACACATGTCCATTCTGGTCTACACCCATCCGGGGGGCTATGGCATTGTTCGGGGTGGAGAGCACAGGGAGGTCCACCCTTGTATCCCTGGCATCAAAATCTACGGCAGAGGCGGTACCGTACAGCAGAACAGATGACAGAATGGCTGTGACTATGAAAACGCGGCCTTTGGACATTTATAGAACCTCTTCCCTTACCCTGTTGAACATATCGATATATTCCCTGCTCCCATAATCCGGATAGGTGTGGGGAAGGGATTGATAACTCTTGCCTCTGTAATAGAGCGTGACCTCGGCGTATATCCCATTTCCAATATAGATCCTGTGACAGTAGTTCTTTGTTGATGCAAGCACTACCTTGGCTAAGGTCAGGTACCCCGGGTCTATGTTAATAGGCCTCCCGGGTATAGCGGCATCGGCACTGGTTCTAAAATCAGCCTCAAGGTCGTTGGTCATATTCTTGATGTTAGAAAGGGTGTCAGGCAGTATATGCCTCTCAAAAAAGAGAAACTGCCTCTTTAAGCCTGTCCCCATCTCCTTCTTATAATATCGCGTATGGGCCCAGGGGGATATCTCACTGACAAAATCCACAGGTCCGAAGGACAGCGATAGCCTTTCTCTCGCGGCATGGATAAGCCTTTCCTCCCTGCTGAGCAGGGCTGTAAACAGCTTGGCCTCTTCAACCGGTTTTATAAGACCCATAGAGATAGAATAATCTATATTGCAAGAATTGTGCAAGTGAGAGAGTCTGGCTAATGATATCCTCGTGAAAAGTTTCGACAGCGGACGGCTTCGTAAAAAACTCCATCACCCACAAAAGTGGGTACCTGAAGGCGCACAAATCCTGAGGAATGAGGCGTACTTGTAGTTACGCCGCAATGACGAAGGATGCAGTGCAACGCCGCACGACCCATTGCATTTACTTCGTAGCAATGGGTACCCCGCTTTTTACGAAGCCGTTAATAGTTGTTTAATAATTACAAGCCTGCTATAATTACCTAATTTATTTTTATAACCCAGAATAATATCAATGAGCATTCAGAAAAAGGTGATCATAGCCATACTGGCGACAGGTTTTATCGCCCTTTCCATAGGGCTATCCCTGACATACTATCAGGTGAAAAATATCCTGACAGAGGCCATAGGCAGGGACTTCGCAGAGATTGCCAAGAAGTCTGCCGAGAGATTTGACGTGGCCGTGAAGGAAGAGATCGATACGTTCCGGAGGATGTCGGAGGATCCGGCCTTAATCAAGGCAGTAAAGGAAAAAGACAAGGATGCCATCGGGCTATATCTCACACACTATCTTAACTACGCAGAAGAAAGGCAAGAACACCTTGCAATCTTCGTTGTCGATGCGGAGGGCAGGATTATTGCCGATGGTAAACGGATGCCAGAGAACAAGCCTGATCAGCCGGATGAGACCTGGTGGAGGGTGGTCTACAGCGGCGGCGCCGGAAAACTCTATGCCAGTGATATCTATCTCGATAAACTGACCGGCAATAAGGCATTCGATCTCGGCGTCCCTGTTTTCGATGCTGCAACAGGCAGGATCACAGGCGGTATCCGGACGATTATGAACGTGGATGCCTTCTTCCATTTCATCAGGGATACGAGTTTCGGGGAGACAGGGCACGGCATGATTGTGGACTCTGAGGGCACCCCCTTGATATGTTCCATCCTCCCCCTTGTGGAACATTCGATGAACAGGCCCCTTATTCATCTGATCACCAGTAAGGGAGGAGGGTGGGGTGTTACTGAGGATGATGCCCATGGAGGGAAAGACTCCATCGTCGGTTTTAGTCCCTTAGTATATATGAACTCCCTTGGCCGGGAAAGCCTCGGAGGCCATCAGTGGTATACATTCATACGACAGGATACTGAAGAGACTTTTACCCCGGTAAACAGGCTCCTGCTGAAGGTCCTCCTTTTTGAGTCCATACTCGTTTTCACCCTCTGTGCCTTCGGCGTTTATATTGTGCGAAGGCTTCTCCTCAAGCCCATCAACATCCTGACTGAAGAGGTGGAACGGATCGGCAAGGGGAACTTTGAGCATAAGATCGATATCCATACCGGAGATGAGATAGAGTCTCTTGCTAAAGGGTTTAACAAGATGGGCGAGGCATTGAAGGGATTCTATTATGATTTGGAAGAGAAGATCAGGGAAAGGACTGCGGCGCTGAAGGCGTCAGAGACAAAGTACAGGGCGTTGATGGAGCAGGCCTACGACGCGATATTCCTTGTAAACCCGGACAATGGGCGGATTATGGAGGTAAACCTGCAGGCAGAGATGTTGACCGGTCTCTCCAAAGAAGAGCTCCTCAATATCAAGTATTGGGATCTGTACCCGCAGCACATGGGGAACCAGGCAGTGGAACAGTTCAATAAGGGGATAAAGAGGGGTTTCACGACCCTCCACGATGTCCCCATCAAGAAGGGAGACGGGGAGACGGCATGGGTGGATATCAGTGCGAGGATAGTCGGATACAATAATGTAAAGGTCTATCATACCGTGATGAAAGATATTACAGAGAGAAAGAAAGAGGAGGAGAGGCTGAGCATGACGAGCGAGCAGCTTGCCCGCTCCACGATGGTGATGCTTGAGCAGGATACGAGGCTTGAGACGATCAAACAGGAGATGAACTCTCTGATCAAACATCTCAACATGTCTGAGATACTCGTTGTCTTATCGAAGGCAATCTTTGATCTGCTGGGGATTACGAAAATCGCCCTGTTTGAACAGACCGGAGAGATCATACAATGCACCTGGATTCATGGTGTGGAGAACAAAAGATTGCTCCAATTAACAATCTCCATTGAAGAGGAGGACCCGATAATCTCTGCCATCAGGGATTTGAGGGTCGTAAAGAAGGGGGATATGGCTAAGAAGAGTCCGATAGACAGATATTTCAGGGACTGGATCGTGTTTCCTTTGCGGGGTAAAGACAGGGTGGTCGGCGCCTTTGTGGCAGATACAAGCGGGACAGACCCGGGGGAGAAGCTATTGCAGTCTTTTGTGGATGTCGTGGCCATGGTGTTGGAAAAAGATAGTGTGATCAAAAGGGCGAAAAGTACTTGACAGGAAGTATATAAATCAATAAAATGTATTGTTTGTGTGAGGAGAGGTTAAATGACAAAGACAATTTTTGCAAAGGATGAAGAGGTAAAAAGGGATTGGTATGTTGTGGATGCAGACGGGAAGGTCCTTGGAAGGCTATCCACCCAGGTGGCCTCCATCCTCAGGGGAAAACATAAGCCCATATTTACTCCCCATGTGGATACCGGAGACTTTGTTATCGTGGTCAATGCAAGCAAGGTACGGCTTACAGGACAGAAGCGGGAAGACAAGGTCTATTATTATCATACAGGATATCCTGACGGACTCAAGAGCATAGGGATGGGAAAACTGCTTGAAAAAGACCCTGAAAAGTTGTTCATGCGTTCCATAGGCGGGATGTTGCCGAAGAACAAGCTTGGACGGGCAATGCTGAAAAAACTGAAGGTATATAGCGGGCCTGAGCATCCGCATGAAGCCCAGATGCCAAAACCATTAACGACAGATGGCGGGAATTAAACTTGATGAACTCGTAAAAAGTCGCCAGAAGCACTATTTGTCATTCTGAGCGAAGCGAAGAATCTGATAAAACAATGAGTTATCAGATTCTTCGCTTCGCTCAGGGTGACAGTGAAGGACTTTTTACGAGTTCATCAAACTTGAAGGCTGTGTAAAAAGTTTCGACAACGGACGGCTTCGTAAAAAGCTCCATATGCAAGGCGCACAAATCCTGAGGAATGAGGCGTACTTGTAGTTACGCCGCAATGACGAAGGATGCAGTGCAACGCCGCAGATGGACTTTTTACGAAGCCGTCAAACTTGATATGAGGAGATTATGAACGTATCCCAATATTATGCAACAGGAAAGAGGAAAAATGCGATAGCGAGGGTGTGGCTAAAGCCTGGGGAAGGGAAGATCATTGTCAATGACAGGAAGGCAGAAGATTATTTCCCACGAATTACCCTCATGGCCACGGTGAAACAGCCGCTCGAAGTAGTGAGTACAACGGATAAATTTGACATCTATGCCAATGTGAGCGGTGGTGGAATTGCAGCGCAGGCCGGTGCCTTAAGGCACGGGATAGCTAAAGGTCTGCTTGAGGTTGACTCGGCATTCAGGGCCCCATTAAAGAAAAAAGGTTTTCTTACCCGGGATTCCCGAGAGAAGGAGAGAAAGAAGTACGGGCAGAAGGGGGCAAGAAAGAAATTCCAGTTTTCAAAGAGATAAGATTACAATTCTTTTGTGGAGGGGAAGGTTTACACATAGACCTTCCCCTTTTTTATGAGGTGACGCTCAAAAACGCCCATCTGCGGCGTCAGGACTGCGGATTTGAGCCTCAACGTACGGGAAGTACGCCTCGGCGCAAATCCTTGTCCGTCCTTCGGGGCACCCATTGCAGCCGAAGGCTATTGCAATGGGTCGTTGGGCATTTTTGAGCGTCACCTTATTAAGCAAAACTTATAGGTTTGAATGGTTCTATGCTTAAGGTAGCGGTAGCGGGTGCAAGCGGATATACAGGGGGTGAGCTTCTAAGGCTATTATCCCTGCATCCTCACGTTCAGGTGGTTGCCGTTACTTCGGAGAAGTCTTCTGGAAGACCTGTAGCCGAGATTTTTCAGAACCTTAAGGGATTCTTTAATTTGACTCTGCAACCTCTTGCACCACAGGAACTTGCAGATAAGGCAGACCTGATATTCACCGCGCTTCCCCATGGAACTTCTATTGGGCCTGTCAGTGAGATTGTTAAGACCGGGAAGAGGGTTGTGGATTTAAGTGCAGACTTCCGCTTAAGGGACCCTTCCCTGTATCAGGAGTGGTATGGAATAGAGCACACAGACAAAGGGTTACTGGAAAAGGCGGTATATGGACTTCCTGAGCTGTACCGGGAACAGATTCGGGGTGCGGTTCTCGTGGCCAACCCGGGTTGTTATCCCACGGCAAGCATATTGGCCCTATCCCCCTTGCTCAAGAGCCGCTTGATACTCCATGAACGGATTTATATTGATGCAAAATCTGCTGTCTCCGGCGCCGGAAGGGCTCCTTCCCTTCCTTACCATTTTCCGGAGGCGCATGAGGGGCTGGAGGCATACAAGGTTGGGACCCATCGGCATATCCCTGAGATCGAACAGGCGCTGTCTGATATCTCCGGAGAGGGCATAACGGTTTCTTTTGTTCCCCATCTCATTCCGGCGAACAGGGGTCTGTTGTGTACTGTCTATGCCCCTTTGGCCTCTTCAATCGAAGTCGATGGGGTTATAACCGTTTATAAGAAATTTTACGGCAATGAGCCCTTTGTGCGGGTCCTCGACCCTGGACAGCAACCAAATATCCGGAATGTGAGGGGGGCTAATTTCTGCGATATCGGGATTGCCATTGACAGGCGTAACCGCTGTATCATCGTTACCTCTGCCATTGATAATTTAGTGAAGGGCGCTGCCGGAGAGGCGATACAGAACATGAACATCATGATGGGTTTTGAGGAGACCACCGGGCTGATGCAGCCCGGGGTCTTCCCGTGAAAATGAAAGAAATTAGCGGCGGCATAACAGCCCCGAAGGGCTTCCTGGCATCGGGGATATATGCCGGGATAAAGCGCAATAAGAAATTGGATTTGGCCGTCCTCTACAGCGAGAGAGATGCGGTGGCTGTGGGCGTTTTTACCATGAATAGGGTGAAGGCCGCCCCTGTTATCCTGACGCAGAGGCAGATCAGGAGCGGGGTAGCAAGGACTGTTATTGTGAACAGTGGAAATGCCAATGCCTGTACCGGCAAACGGGGAATGTCGGATGCCAGAGAGATGGCAGGGCTTACCGCAGACGCCCTTGGTATTGATAAACGGCTGGTCTGCGTGGCGTCAACAGGGGTTATCGGTGAGCCGCTGCCGATGGAGCGGATCAGGCCGGCCATTAAACCTGGCGTGGACGGACTCAGCGAAAAGGGTGGTGGAGATGCCGCGCTGGCCATTATGACTACAGATACCTTTCCGAAGGAGGCCGCCGTCAGCGGGAAGATCGGAGGCAGGACAGTGACCATCGGCGGGATTGCGAAAGGTTCAGGGATGATCGCCCCCAGAATGGCCACCATGCTTGCCTTTATCTCAACAGATGCGGTTATCGGGAGAGAGGTCCTCACAGGGATATTCAAAAACGCGGCAGATCGCACTTTTAATAAAATTACGGTGGATGGGGATACGAGTACGAATGACATGGCGCTCTGTCTTGCCAACGGCATGGCCGGCAACAGGTCTCTGGAGGGAAAGGGCCTTCGACAGTTCGAAGAGATGCTCGACCATGTATGTACGAAGTTGTCCAGGATGATCGTTATGGATGGCGAGGGGGCTACCAAGCTTGTAGAGGTGAGGGTCATGGGGGCCAGAGGCCAGAGGGATGCGGAGAAGGTGGGCTTTGCCGTAGCCAGTTCAAGTCTGGTCAAGACCGCCCTGTTTGCCTGCGACCCTAACTGGGGGAGGATTATGGCTGCCATTGGATATTCCGGGGCGCATGTACGCGAGGAGGGGATCTCGGTGTCCTTTGATAAGGTCCAACTGGTCAGGAACGGCGCCGGTCTCGGGAAGGAGATCGAGAAAAAGGTCGTTGAAGTAATGCGGCGGAGGGAGTATGCTATTACGATTGATCTGAATGCAGGGAGAGCCGGGGCTACGGTATTGACGACGGATCTGACCTATGACTATGTGAAGATCAATGTGGCGTACCGGTCATAGGATAGGCGGGACATTTTTCGCTTCGCTCGCAGTGCGTGCATTGAGCGAAGCGAAAAATGCAAGCACTGCCTTGTCCTGTCGTAAACAGCGGGACAGGAATGTCCCGCCTATCAATATTGATGAAATCGTAAAAAGTCCTTCACTGTCACCCTGAGCGAAGCGAAGGGTCTGATAACTCATTGTTTTATCAGATTCTTCGCTCCGCTCAGAATGACAAATAGTGCTTCTGGCGACTTTTTACGAGTTCATCAATATTGAGGGTTGTTATAATACTTGCAATATAAGGCAAAGTATGTTAATTTTTTCAGCGAAATCAATAGGAGGGTAATAACGAATGGTTCCAGCAATCAAAGAACTACTTGAAGCGGGCGTGCATTTCGGGCACCAGAAGAAACGGTGGAATCCGAAGATGAAGAAATATATATTCGGAGAGCGGAATGGGATCTATATCATAGATCTCCAAAAGACCGTGCAGCATTTTGAGTCTGCCTGTGAATTTGTAAAAGAGGTTTCCAGTTCGGGGAAACCTGTCCTGTTTGTAGGCACCAAGAGGCAGGCCCAGGAGATCGTAGCGCAGGAGGCCCAAAGGTGCGGGATGTTCTATGTGAACCAGAGGTGGCTTGGGGGGATGCTCACGAATTTTATGACCATCAAAAAGAGTATTGATAAGCTGCGTAAATTCGAGAAGATGCGGGAGGACGGGACCTTTAAACAGCTTCCCAAGAAAGAGGTTTCAAAGATCGGGAAAGAGATGGATCTCGTGGAGAAGACCTTAGGCGGCATGAAAAATATGGCGGTATTACCCGGCGCTATCTTTATCGTGGATACCAAAAAAGAGTTCATTGCAGTCCATGAGGCAAACAAGCTTGGGGTTCCGGTCGTGGGGATCGTTGATACCAACTGTGACCCTGAAAATATTGATTTTGTAATCCCCGGCAATGATGATGCCATCAAGGCCATTAAATTGATCTGTGCCAGGATCGCGGATGTGATTATCGAGGGCAGGGCGATTTATGATGCAAAAGGGGGCGTCAAACGGGAGATGGCAGGACAGGTAGCAGAGGTTGGGATGCCGGCTGCTGCCGGGTCAAAGGCCGGTACAGAGGAATTGGCAGTTCAAAAGACCGGCGCTGAGGAGGTCTGAGCATGCCGGCAGTGACACAGGAGATGGTGAAGGACCTTCGGGAAAAGACCGGCGCCGGTATTATGGATTGCAAGAGGGCATTGTCCGAAGCCGGGGGCGATATGGATAAGGCCCTGGATATCCTGAGGCAGAAAGGGCAGGCCATTGCCGCAAAGAAGGCCGTCCGCGAGACCAGGGAGGGTGTTATCGGCAGTTACATCCATGCCGGCGGCAGGATCGGCGTACTCGCAGAGATCAACTGTGAGACCGATTTTGTGGCAAGGAATCCGGAGTTTCAGGAGCTTGTCAAGGATATCACCATGCAGATTGCATGGTCCAACCCCTCGTATCTGAGGCGCGAGGAGGTACCCCCGTCAGTCCTTGAGAAGGAGCGTGAGATATACAGGGCACAGGCAAGGGAGACGGGAAAGCCTGAGCACGTTATCGAGAAGATCGTTGACGGCAAGATCGAGAAGTTCTTGAATGATTCATGCCTGCTGGAACAGCCCTTCATCAAAGATTCTTCTGTCACATTAAATGACCTGATCCGCCAGAAGATTGCAAAGACTGGCGAGAACATATCCATAAAGCGTTTTGTCAGATACCAGTTAGGGGAGTAGTTGCCCAATTCATTGGGCAAAATCTTTGGTCACGAATGGAACGAAGAAAAGGGTTTCACAGGGTCATCTTAAAGGTAAGCGGCGAGGCCCTTATGGGAGATAAGGGATATGGGATTGATCCTGTTGTGATCGATTCTGTTGCCGGGGAGATCAAAGAAGTCCATGAGATGGGGGTTGAGATCGCCGTAGTCATCGGAGGAGGGAACATATTCCGGGGGCTTGCGGCAACCGCCATCGGGATGGAGCGGGCCTCTGCAGACTATATGGGCATGCTCGCCACTGTGTTAAACGCCCTTGCCCTGCAAGACGCCCTGGATAAAAAGGGGGTTGTGACACGGGTTCAGTCTGCAATAGAGATGAGGGCCCTTGCAGAGCCTTATATCAGGCGACGGGCGATCCGGCATCTTGAAAAAAAAAGGGTAGTCATTTTTGCGGCGGGCACCGGGAATCCCTATTTCAGTACGGACACGGCCGCGGCGCTGCGGGCCATTGAGATAGGGGCCGAGGTTATTCTGAAAGGGACTAAGGTGGACGGGGTCTATGATGCGGATCCCATGACCCATAAATCCGCCGTGAAGTTTGAATCGCTGAGCTATCTTGAGGTGCTGCAGAGGGGACTCAAGGTGATGGATGCCACGGCCATATCCCTCTGCAAGGACAACAACCTCCCGATCATTGTGTTCAACCTGAGAGATAAGGGGAATGTTAAGAGGGTAGTCATGGGGGAGGAGATCGGGACCCTGATAAACTGAAAGGGTTCGAGGGGTCAAGGGGTCAAGTGATAGAAAATATCAAAAATAAGACCAGAGAGAAGATGGAACAGACCATCAACGTGTTCAGGAAGGATCTGGGGGCTGTCCGTACCGGCAGGGCCTCATTAGCCCTCTTTGACGGGATGATGGTGGATTACTACGGGACCCCAACCCCCATCTCTCAGGTCGCTTCCCTGTCTATCCCTGAGAGCAGACTGATCGTGATACAGCCTTGGGAGCCGAGGCTGATCCCTGAGATTGAAAAGGCGATCCAGGGCTCTGCGCTGGGTCTGAACCCGGCCAATGACGGGAAGATCGTACGGATTCCGATACCGTCTCTGACTGAGGAGAGGAGGCGGGAGATCGTCAAGCTTGTCAAAAAGATGGCTGAAGATGCAAAGGTGGCGGTCAGGAATATCCGAAGGGACTCCAATGAAGAGATCAAAAAGTCCGGCAAGGATGCCGGCATATCCGAAGATGAGATCAAAAAGTCACATGAGGATATCCAGAAATTAACAGATCAGTATATCCATAAGATCGATGAGATCCTGAAAAAGAAGGAACAGG
>JACROQ010000186.1 GCA_016214375.1 Nitrospirota bacterium
GAATCTGATAAAACAATGGGTTATCAGACCCTTCGCTTCGCTCAGGGTGACATCTGAGGACTTTTTACGAGTTCATCATGTTATAGTATTCTAATAATTTACCCAATACTTTGTGAGGACAATCTAACCTATGAATTCCTTTTATAAAAACTTAGTCCTGTGGCTCATCATAGGCGTGGTCATGATCCTTCTATATTATCTCTCCCAGCAGACCGCCCCTCCGGCCACGGAGATCGTGTTCAGTGACTTTCTGAACAGGGTCGAGAAGGGAGAGGTTGCCGAGGTGGTGATCAAACTGAATCAGATCAGCGGTGTGCTGAAGGATGGGAAAAAGTTCAGCACCTATACCACAGACTATCCTAATCTCGTAGATGCTTTGAGAGAGAAGGATATCAAGATTACTGTTAAGCCGCCTGATGAAACCCCATGGTATATAGCGTTCTTATTTTCCTGGGGGCCGATCCTGCTCTTAGTCGGGGTATGGATCTTCTTTATGCGGCAGACCCAGATGGGGGGGAACCGTGCCCTCTCCTTTGGCAAGAGCCGTGCGAGGCTCCTCACCGAGGAGCGTAAAAAGGTGACGTTTGCGGATGTTGCCGGGGTAGACGAGGCCAAGGAAGAGGTCCAGGAGATTATCGAATTTTTAAAGGACCCGCCCAAGTTTCAAAAACTCGGCGGCAGGATCCCAAAGGGTGTCCTGATTGTCGGTCCTCCGGGGACCGGCAAGACCCTCCTTGCAAAGGCGATCGCCGGTGAGGCGAATGTCCCGTTCTTCAACATCAGCGGCTCTGATTTTGTCGAGATGTTCGTCGGCGTCGGGGCATCGCGGGTAAGAGACCTGTTTGAGCAGGGGAAGAAGCACGCACCGTGTATCATATTCATCGATGAAATCGATGCAGTGGGGAGATTACGCGGCGCAGGTTTGGGGGGCGGACACGATGAGCGTGAGCAGACACTAAACCAGCTCCTGGTGGAGATGGATGGCTTTGAAACGAACGAAGGGGTAATCCTGATTGCGGCCACGAACAGACCGGATGTCCTTGACCCTGCACTCCTGAGACCTGGAAGATTCGACAGACAGATCGTGGTCGGGAGGCCGGATGTGAGAGGAAGGGTTGGAATCCTGAAAGTACATACTAAAAAAATACCCTTATCAGGCGATGTAACTTTGGAGACCATTGCACGGGGCACGCCGGGCTTCTCCGGCGCCGAACTTGCTAACCTTGTGAATGAGGCTGCCCTTTTTGCTGCACGGATGGATAAGAAGGTCGTAGAGATGGAGGATTTTGAAGCTGCCAAGGATAAAGTGCTGATGGGCGTGGAGAGAAAGAGTCTGCTTATCAGTGAACAGGAAAAGAAGAATACAGCCTATCACGAGGCGGGACATACTCTGGTGGCGAAACTTCTGCCTGGTACAGATCCGATACATAAGGTGACCATCATCCCAAGAGGAAGGGCGCTCGGGGTAACACAGCAATTGCCTGTCGATGACAAGTACACCTATTCAAAGGAGTATCTCTATGCAAACATTGCTGTACTGTTAGGCGGAAGAGTCGCTGAAGAATTGATGCTCAACCATATGACGACAGGGGCCGGCAATGATATAGAAAGGGCCACTGACCTGGCCAGAAAGATGGTCTGTGAATGGGGGATGAGCGAAAGGCTGGGCCCCCTTACTTTTGGCAAAAAACAGGAAGAGATCTTCCTGGGCCGGGAGATAGCCCAGCACAGGGATTACAGTGAACAGACGGCGCTCTTGATTGACGAGGAGGTCAAGCGGCTGGTGATAGAAAACTACGATAGGACCATGAAGCTTTTAAAAGACAACATCAATACCCTGAAGGCCCTGGCAGAGGCATTACTGGAGAATGAGGTATTAGACGGCCCGGAGATTGATGAGATTATTAGAACTACGACCGCTGTGTAGCGTCCATGTCTGTTTATTTTTGTCTTCAATTTTGACAGCCTCGTAAAAAGTCTCGACAGCGGACGGCTTCGTAAAAAGCTCCATATGCAAGGCGCGCAAATCCTGAGGAATGAGGCGTACTTTTTAGGTACGCCGCAGTGACGAAGGATGCAGCGCAACGCCGCAGATGGACTTTTTACGAAGCCGTCAGTTTTAATTTCTTATCGGTGGAAACTTTTCACGATAGAACCTGCTTGATGGGGATCATTAATGTGACCCCGGATTCCTTCTCGGATGGAGGTCTGTTTTTTGATGCAGGAAAGGCTGTTGACCATGGGCTTGTGTTAGAGGCTGAAGGCGCTGATATCATCGATGTGGGGGGCGAGTCTACCCGGCCAGGGGCCATGCCTGTACCGGCTGAAGAAGAGATTAAAAGGGTTATCCCGGTCATTAAGGCCCTGTCGGCCAAAGTAAAGGTCCCCATATCCATCGATACCTACAAGGCAGAAGTTGCTGAATTAGCTATAGAGGCCGGGGCATCTATCATAAACGACATCAGCGCCCTGAGATTCGACCCGGATATGGTGAATGTAGCACGGGGGCATAAAACCCCTGTGGTGCTGATGCACATGCTCGGAAGCCCAAGGGATATGCAGATGAATCCTGCATACGACGATGTCGTGCAGGATGTTTATCATTTTCTCAGAGAGAGGATAGAGTATGCAGAAAGAAATGGCATCCGGCATGAAGAGATCATCATAGATCCCGGGATTGGTTTTGGGAAGAGACTCCATCATAATCTTTCACTGATCAAACATCTTGAGGTATTTAAAGGCTTGCACTGTCCCATTCTGATCGGACCGTCGCGAAAATCTTTTATCGGCGAGATATTAAGGCAGCCAGTGGATGAGAGGATAGAAGGAACAGCGGCCATTGTTGCAATCGCTATCATGAAGGGGGCCAATATCATCCGGGTCCACGATGTAAAGATCATGAAAACTATCGCCAGGATGGTTGACGCGATAGAAGCAGTGAATGGTGAATGGTTCTAAGGTAAAATGATGGGATTCATACAGGACATACTCAAAGAAATACGATGGCAGGATATCATAGATATCCTCATCATCACCTTTGTATTCTACCGCCTCTTACTTTTGATCAAGGGCACACGGGCCTTTCAGATGCTCATGGGGCTTGTCATCCTCTTCATCGCCTATGTGGTATCCAAATGGGCAGGTCTGTACACCCTGGAATGGTTGATTCAAAGCCTCTGGTCCTATATCGTATTGGCGCTCATCATTCTCTTCCAGCCGGAGATCCGAAGGGCACTGGCCCAGATGGGTCAAAACCCCCTGACACAACGCCTGATATCTATAGAAGAGTCAAAGAACATAGAAGAGATCATCCGGGCATGCGTCTCCTTGGCCAACAAGAAGATAGGAGCTATCTTAGTCATTGAACGCAACACACAACTGCGCGATCTCGTTGAGATGGGCATCCCCTTAGATGCCAGGATAACCAAAGAATTACTCACCAGTATATTCCTCCCCTACTCCCCTATCCATGACGGGGCTATCATTATCAACGGCGACAGGATAGCGGCAGGAGGGTGCTTTCTGCCGCTCACCCTCAGCCCCAATATAAGCAAATCTCTCGGAACGAGGCACAGGGCCGCTATTGGTGTTACTGAAGAGACGGACGCCGTGGCCATAGTCGTCTCTGAGGAGACAGGCACTATCTCTGTCAGTATCGGGGGGGATATGACCAGGGATTTGGATGCGGCCGCCTTAAGACGGTTATTGACAAGGATATTCCAGCGGGAGAGAAAAAAAGAGAGGAATCACTGGCTGGGGAAGATAGAATCCCTGTTCCCAAGACGGATGAAGGAGAGTATCCGGAAGATAGTGACCGGAGAAGAGCTGAGTAAATAATGGCCTACTTTAAAGACCTGTTCCTCAACAATCTTTCTCTGAAATTAATCTCCCTTTTTTTTGCCGCCACCCTATGGTTCTATGTCACCCCTATTGCACCCAAAGACACCCTGGAAGTCAATTATGTCCTGCCGCTTGAATTAAAAAATATCCCTCCGAATATGATGACTGTAGGAAAGATTGAGGAACGCATCGGGGTGAGGTTGAAAGGGGGACAGGGTGTTATCAGGGATATCAATCCGGATAAGCTGAGTGTCAGTCTTGACCTCTCCAATGCCTCAGAAGGGGTCAGATTCTATAACCTTGATCCCGACAATATCAATGTGCCGTCCAATATCGATGTCGTCAGAATAGAACCCAGGACCATAAAGATTGATATGGTCAAGTTAAAGAGAAAGGATGTGGATGTGAAGGTAACCCTCACAGGGAACCCCGCGTCAGGTTACCGGGTGAAACGAATCTCTGTAAATCCCGCGGTGATCACCATTGAAGGGCCTGAGGCCGAGGTAAAGGATATCTCTTCCTTAGAAGGTCTGACGATCAATGTGACAGAGAGGAAAAGAAGTTTTTCACGGGAGGTCAAGATCGGGACACCCCAGCGGAATGTAAGGATCATAGGCAAGGATGTGGTCATCGTGGATGTGGAGGTCGACAAATCATGAGAAAACTTTTTGGCACGGATGGGATCAGGGGCATGGCGAATGTAGAACCGATGACGTCGGAGATGGCGGTTAAATTAGGCCGCGCCGCAGCATATCTTTTCAAAAAGAGGAAAAACAAGAAGGGCCATCATAGAATCGTCATCGGAAAGGACACCCGTCTCTCAGGGTATATGTTTGAAGGGGCCCTGACATCGGGGATATGCTCCATGGGCGTTGACGTATTACTGGTGGGGCCGATGCCGACCCCGGCCATCGCATTTCTCACAAGGAGCTTCATGGCGGATGCAGGCGTTGTCATATCGGCATCCCATAATCTGTTCGAAGATAACGGCATCAAGTTTTTCTCGGAAAATGGATTTAAACTCCCGGATGAGTATGAGAAGGAGATAGAAGACATCATCTTTTCAGGAGAGATTGATAACCTGCGGCCTACAGGGAACAGTCTTGGAAAGGCCTTCAGGATTGACGATGCGGACGGAAGATATATCGAGTTTGTAAAGAATACGATCCCGAAAGGGATAGACTTTGAAGGCATCAAGACAGCCGTTGACTGTGCGAATGGGGCGGCCTATAAGATTACGCCCACGGTATTGCTGGAACTGGGGGCGAACATCATCACCATAGGTGACAAGCCGGACGGGGTGAATATC
>JACROQ010000187.1 GCA_016214375.1 Nitrospirota bacterium
GGAAAACTTACGTTTTCAAAAAGGAGACTTTGGATAAATTGAGGAGAGTTGTCAAATCCAAAAAAATTAACCGAGATTTATTCGTTGAAACAATGGCTGTATTATTCAATCGTTTAGTTGATAAACAAATATCTGATAAAAAGAAAAAATATCCTCATATTCGTAAAGACTATATAAGTCCTTTTGAGGAACAGGCTAACGCTATAGTGAATAAGCTACGTGAAGAATTAGGCGGAGATGATCCCATAACTAGACGCTTTAGTTATATAGTGACTGTGTTAATGACTCTTGAAATGGCAATAGAAGGAAACATTGAGAAGGGTACTCCTATAGACCCAGAAGATTTTTCCCAACAGTAGGAAGTTTATCTAATGAAAGAGGAAATAATAATTTGTTTGTCATTCAAAGTCATCAATGGAGCAACTTTCAAACAATCATTAAAAATACAAGGAGGAACCCTGTCATGGAACAAAGAAAAGATAATTTAATTGAGAACATAAGAGATTCTTTTAGTAAATTTGAGGACAACATGAATAATGAGTTCGGGGGAGGTTGTCTGGTTGATGCCCTGGAATGTGCACAGAAAGTTTTAATGGAAAGTAATAATGAAATAGAACATCGTATTGTTAAAAATCTTATAAGCACATATCGAGTAACGGCTATAGAAAGGGCAAGGACATTATGTTCTACCTTAATCCAGCGATAGCGCTATATTTTTCTTGAATCTATCATGAAAATACCTTATATTTCCTGGGTGAGACAGGTGATTCCTTCCAGGAGGACATTTCATGGATAAAGTGAAAATCCGCATTCCTAAAAAGTTGCAAAAAGGGATTCCGCTCGAAGTTCGCCCGGGACATACCGTGCGGCTTGAAGTCACCAAGGAGCCTCTGACGGTTCACACCGGGCTGTCTTTGTTCTACGCCATGGCAGAGATGTTGGAAGTTCCCGGAATTCTCGATAAATGTGTAAAGGTCAAGCAGCGGGAACGGGGCTATCCTGAATCGGAACATATCCTGGCTCTTTCTGCGAATGCCTTTATGGGCGGAGATTATCTGGAAGACCTTGAGGCCCTTCGGGAGGATATTGCGATTGGCAAGGCCATTGGCCGCAAGGAGATTCCTGATCCCACCACAGCGGGGGACTTTTGCCGCCGGTTTACACTGGGACATATCCTCCAGATGAACCGGGCTTATGCGGAAATCCTGGAGGTTGTTTATGCTCGCCGTTCGCCGGTCACATCCTGGACAGTGGATGTGGATGCCAAAGTCCATGAGGTCTATGGGGAGAAGAAACAAGGGGCAGCCAGAAGCTATAACGGGACCTACTCCCTTCAACCTCTCTATGCCTTTGTCCACGAGACCGATGAATTGATCCACACGGAGCTTCGCTCCGGCAACACGCACCCAGGAGACAAGGGAGCCGCCTTCCTCCGGCGGTTCAAGAAAAAGATTCCGCAGAGTGTCACCGCCATTCACCTTCGCAGTGATTCGGCCCTGTATAATAAGAAGGTGGTCCAGTTCTGTGAGGGTGAGGGGTGGACATTGACTATCACGGCTGATCAGACAGGGCCGTTGATGAGTCGGGTCTATGATCTCCCTGAAGCTGCCTGGCGGCAGGACCCAGGAGATCCCACGCTCTCCTATGCGGAGGTGCGGTATCAACCGGTAGGGTGGGATAAAGACTATCGCTATCTGGTTCGAAGAGAGCAAAAACCCAACAAAACGGGACAGGCCATTCTCTTTGAATCCCAAGCCTATAGCTACTACGTGGTGGTGACCAACCGGGATGGGGATGTGAGAGAACTTATGGAGATGCATGATAAACGAGGAAGCAGTGAGAAGCGGATCGGTCAGTTCAGCAATGAGTTTCTCTTCCATCTTCCGATGGGGGCCTTCATGGCGAACTGGGTATATCTGCTGTGTGCGCAGCTGGCCTATAACCTTTCGCTCTGGCTTCGGGATCTGGTTCTGCCGCCGGCCTATCGAAAGAAGCACATTAAGCGGATTCGCCGATGTGTCGGTCTGATTGCGGCCAAGGTCACTCATGGAGGACGTCAGATTCGGCTCAAGATATCGATACTTCATCGCTGGTGGAGGGATTTTGTGCATGCATGGGAGACTATACCTACTCTTGATGTCGCGGTTCCGGATGGATAAGGTGGCACTGTTGGAGGAGAAAAGGATCTTGTAGGAGAATGGATCTTCTCCTCTATGGAAAGGTTTTCTCTCATCAAGCCTCTCACTCCATAGAGCAAGGGGAAGTGAACAGCTTTTGGCGCTAAGCAACCCTGTCCCCTGGCATTTCTTCATAACGGGAATGATTTGATGACCCATACGACTCATAGAAGATACCTGATTTCTCATCTCAGCGTGTTATCGCTGGATTAAGGTTATAAGATCCTGTGTTATTACCCCTTGACCCAGTAACACGGTTAACAGCCTCGCCCTGAATATATCTGCTATCACCGGGGGTAATATGCTCCTCTCTTCGTAGAATAGTACGTCCTTCATAATGCCGGCAGGGACGAGGGCGTGAAGGTGCGGGTGATAATTGAAAAGAGAACCCTGGGGCAGTGCTTGCATTGAGCGAAGCGAAAAATGAATGCAGTATATCCCTCCCGTATTTCCACCTTCAATCTCTGTTGCCTCGGTAAAATATTTCTCTATCGTCCAATTGGCGCTTTGAACCAGGAACTTGAACAGTTTCCGGTTTCTCCTGAAATAGGCCTGTAATATCCTGGGTGTGGTAAAGGTGACGTGCAGATGAGAAACTGGTTATCAAATAAAGTAATAGACATAATCACCGGATGAGTTTTATAATTTAACCCAGAAAAAGTGGGGAATAAAACTGATACCGGGGTGGGGAATAAACATGAAACTCGACACCTCCCTTTCATTTCCAAACAGATCGAGTATGCATTGGATATGCTGTGCCACGGGACATATGGCGATAAAGGTGACGACTGGTGAGGATACTAATAGTCGAGGATGACAAACAGACTGCCCTGTTCATCTCAAAAGGGCTGAGGCAAGAAGGCTTTGCCGTGGACCTGGCCTCCGATGGCGAAGACGGCCTTCATTTTGCTGTGACAGAACCCTATGATGCTGCGGTGATCGACATCATGCTGCCCAAGTTGGACGGTCTGGCGTTAATTGCCGAAATGCGTCGGAATGGCAGCGAGATTCCTGTTATTGTCCTGAGCGCCAAGAGCTTGATTGATGACAGAATTAAGGGGCTCCAGGCCGGTGGTGACGATTATCTTGTGAAACCGTTTGCTTTCTCGGAATTAGTAGCGCGCATTCATGCGCTCATAAGGAGGGCTTCCCGGGCCGGTGAACTAACTGCACTCTCCGTCGGTAATCTCAAAGTGGACTTGGCAAGGCGTAAGGTCTTCAGGAAGGGCATTGAGATTGAACTGCAACCCAAGGAGTTCGCGTTGCTGGAATACCTCATGCGGAACGTCGGTCGGGTCGTTTCGAAGACGATGATAATGGAGCACGTATGGGACTACAACTTCGACCCGCGGACCACTGTGGTTGAATCGCGCGTATGCCGCCTGCGGGACAAGGTCGACCGTCCGTTCGGAGCCAATCTCATCCATACGATACGGGGTGTCGGGTATGTTCTCGAAGAGAGGGATTAGCTTTCTGCGAACGACGACTTTCCGGCTCACCCTCTGGTACATGGTGGTGTTCAGCGCATTATCGCTGGCGGTGTTCTTGGTCGTTTATGTGTCTCTCGCCTCACACCTCCAAGATCAGACGGATAATGAGATCATGGACACGGCAAAGGAGTTCGAGGCGCTTTACAGAGATCATGGCGTGAAGGCGCTCCAGGCCGAGTTCACGCGCGAGGCAGAATCACGGGGAACAAGGCGTATATTCTTTGAACTGATGTCTCCGGAAGGGAAATTGTTGGTCACATCCGACTTAAGTGGGTGGAATGGGTCTGAAACGTTTTCCGCGGATGCGGTTTTCCCTTCCGAAAACAAGGCGTCTTTTCGCACGCTCTCCTTGCACGGACATCGGCACAAGGTAAGAGTGATTTTCAAACCTGCCCCTGACGGCAATGTGATAATAATCGGAAGCACTCTGCAGGGCGACGAAGTGATGTTGGAGAGATACCGGGAAACGTTCGGTATCGCCCTCGTGGTCATGCTGGTTTGCAGCGGCCTTGTAGGATGGCTGCTGGCCAGGAAAGCGATGTCAGGGGTCCAAAGGGTGACAGACACGGTGACCCGAATAGGAAGGCATGATCTCGGTCGAAGGGTAGAGCTGGCTGGCGAAGGGGAAGAGATAAAGGCGCTTGCCCATGCATTCAATGCCATGCTGGAGCGGATAGAATCTCTTTTGAGCGAGTTAAAGCAGACAACTGACAATGTTGCTCATGAGCTGCGCACCCCTATTACGCGCATCCGTGGCATCGCCGAGACGACCCTGAAGGGCAGCGGAGATCTTAATGAGTATCGCGAAATGGCTGCATCGGTTATCGACGGAAGCGATGATCTAATCGAAATGATTGGCACGATGCTGGAGATAACGAAGACCGATTCGGGAGTCGCCGAACTCGACGTCGTGCCTTTGGATGTTCGAGAGATTGTCGAAGAGGCCGCGGACCTATTCGCTCCCATAGCCGAGGATAGACGTGTCGAGATCCACATGACC
>JACROQ010000180.1 GCA_016214375.1 Nitrospirota bacterium
CTGAGGCATCCAACCTCCCCGGTCTATCGCTCACTGTAAGTCTGGCGTTTAATAAAGCGCCCAAGTTATATATCCCTATGCTGATGGGACGTAAATAGAACCAGGTTGTTTCATCAGAGATCGGGATATCTGCAGTGATATAACCCCCGATCACCGGGAGACTCCAATCCACTGCGGCAGACCCCATGACATCCGCATGGGTTGTTTTCGAGTTGGCCCCTAAATACTCTATTCCAAAGACCGGGACTTTGATTGTGATATTGAGTCTTGGAATGTCTACATTCCAGGGTGAGAGTTCTATGCCAACATTTGAGCCGCCATCTACAGTCTTATTACCCTCTTTTTTGAGTTTATTATTGAAGTCTTCCATGGAATACCAGTTATAGCCACCAAATAGCCTTAAACCTGTTTTATCTACGTTGGCGTCTTTGGCCGGCTGCTCTTGCCCAAGGGCAATACCGGAGAGAATTTGTATGGAAACGATGAGAATAAATGGGAGAATTGCAATGACTGGAGTCATTGCACTCCAGATAATGAGATATTTTGATTTTTTAGTGGGTCTGGTTAATGTAAGGAGAGGGTTACTGGAACATTTGGTAAGGGGGTGTTTTGTGAGTGAGTGAGTGAGTGAGTGAGTGAGTGAGTGAGTGCAATTTGGGGGCCATGCTGGTAGTACGATGCTTAGATTGTCCTGCAACGACTGGCGTCGTTGCACTCCGGAGATCACGATACATAGAATTAGTGCTGGTCATGATAAAGCCCCTCATAAATAAAAAAAGCCGGACTGCTGAAATGGCAATAATCCATAAATTATTGTCACCTCGGCAGCCCGGCTGGCTTGGTTCCCCCTCACCCTGGCCTCTCCCCAAAGGGGCTGGTCTTAGCACACACTTGACGCCGTGGGGGTTTTAGTTTATACTGACCTGCATGCGAGTATGCGGTCAAGAGTTTTCGACTATGATCATTGATCGGATAAACAGGGTAGTCGCTGATGAGCCACATATTTCGCGGCGGGCCTTGTCGCGACGTGTATGTGAGTGGCTGAATTGGTATTCGTCCAATGGCAGTCTGCAGGATGGGAGTTGCCGTAAAGCCTTGACCGAATTGCAACGCCGTGAAGTGTTGAAACTCCCTGAAGCAGTTGGCACTTACAGTTTCCAGCAGCCACGGCAAGGCACATATCCTGTTGACATTGACGTTGATGTCCCTGTCATATCTTGTTCCCTGAAGGAACTGGGTAAGATAGAGCTGGTGCCTGTAACCAGCCGTTATTGTAAAGATTCCCGTATCTGGAGGATGTTGCTGGATCAGTATCATTATCTTGGAAGCGGATCTCTGTGCGGGGCTCAGATCCGTTATGTCATCAAGAGTTCGAATTATGGATACATTGGCGCCCTTGCCTTCAGCTCCGCCTCCTGGGCCTTGCGTGAGCGAGACCGGTACATCAGATGGAGTGAAGGTGCGCGCATTGCGAATTTGCGATATGTTGTTACCAATAACCGTTTTCTGATATTGCCCACTGTGCGGGTAGAGAACCTGGCTTCTCATGTGCTGGCACTGGTCCTTCGGCGTCTGCCTGGGGATTGGGAAGCACGCTATCGTGTCCGTCTGGTGCTGGTGGAGACCTTTGTGGATCCCAGCCGTTTTGACGGAACCGTCTACAAGGCTTCGAACTGGATTTCTGTCGGCCATACGACAGGCCGGCGGGATGGAATCCGCAAGGTTATTTTTTTGTATTCCCTTTGTGAGCAGTGGCGTGATATTCTGTGTAGAGAGCCGGATATCCGCCTTGGTGAGGTATCTCGTCCCGATTCTCCGTCCAATTGGGCGCAAGAGGAGTTCGGCACAATACGTCTGCATGACAGGCGCGTTAGGGAGCGATTGTTCACAATTGCCCAGGATTTCTACAATCGTCCACAGGCCAGTATACCAGAGGCCTGTGGCACAAAGGCCCGTACCATGGGGGCTTATAGATTTTTCCAGAACGAGAAACTGACGATGGATGTCATCCTCACTCCCCATACAGAAGCGACTATTGAACGGATAAAGGGACACAAGGTTGTCCTGGCGCCTCAGGATACAACGACCCTCAACTATTGCACCCATCCTGCCACCATGGGACTTGGCCCGATCAATAATATTGATGACAAGTCTATGGGGCTGATTTTGCACGATACGCTTGCCTTTACCGAAGAAGGCACCCCACTGGGTATTCTGGATGCCCAGTGCTGGGCGCGTGATCCGGAGGATAGGGGGAAACGTCATCGCCGTAAGGAGCTGCCAATAGAACATAAGGAGAGCATGAAATGGCTTCGCAGTTTTCGCCGGGTGGCGGAGATTCAAAAGCAGTGTCCCGAGACCATGCTTGTAAGCATAGGGGATCGTGAAGCCGACATCTATGAGCTTTTCCTTAAGGCAAATAAGGACCCCTCGGGGCCTAAGCTTCTGGTGCGTGCAGAGAGGAGCCGCAGCCGCAAGGTGGAACAGGAACATCTTTGGGATTTCATGGCTGCACAGGATACTGCCGGGGCGCTTAAGATACACATTCCGAGACGTGGAAATCAGAGGGCCAGGGATGCGATTGTTGATATTTGTTATTCGAGGGTAGAGTTGATGGCCCCCAAAGGGAGTGATTATCCGTCGATCAAGGTGTGGGCCGTTTATCTGCGTGAGGAGGATAGTGAAGAGGATGTCTCCCCGATCGAGTGGATGCTTCTGACAACGGCTGAGGTTAGCAGATTTGAAGATGCAAGGCGTCGTGTGGAGTGGTATTCCGGACGATGGGGGATTGAGGTATATCATCGAACGCTTAAGAGCGGGTGTCGTATCAAAGAGCGTCAATTGGGGACAGCCGACCGCCTTGAGACATGTCTTGGAGTAGATATGGTGGTTGCCTGGCGCATCTATCATCTGACGATGCTGGGCCGGGAAGTGCCTGATCATCCGTGCACGGTGTTTTTCGAAGAGATTGAGTGGAAGGCCCTTTGCTGTTATTTTACCGGAATACCGGAACCACCCAAAGAGCCGCCTACTCTGAGGCAGGCGATAGTGATGGTTGGTATGATTGGTGGACATCTGGGACGTAGAAGCGATGGCATGCCAGGTACAGAATGCATCTGGCGGGGATTGCAGCGCTTGGACACCGCTGTAGATATGTATGCTATTTTTAAACATCTACCGCTTCCTCTAATACGTAAGTTCTATCCTTATGCCCTGCTCCCTCCCAAGGGCGGCCCCTGATACCCACGGCGTTAAGTGTGGGTAAAGACCAGCCTTGAAGGGGAGGGTATGATGATACCCAACTCAATCCGAGGAAGAATCCCTTCAGGGGGAAGAGAATCTTATGTCATGTTTAAAATCATTGCCGCAAATATCATTGTAATATATAGGAGAGAATAGAAGTAGAGAAACATATCACACTCTTTCTTCGATAGCATAAACCTCCCTGCAATGACCAAATAAAAGATGCCCAACGTGATAGAAACAGCCGCGTATAACAGACCGGCCATCCCATAAAGATAGGGAAGGATGCTCGCCGGAAGCA
>JACROQ010000181.1 GCA_016214375.1 Nitrospirota bacterium
GAAGAATCCCTGAAAAGCTCTATCCTTGCCGGGATCGATCCTGCAGGGAATCAACTCAACACCATGATGCCAAGATGGCAGATGTCCGCTGAAGACCTTGACAGTCTCATAGAATATCTCAAGATAAAATAGACTGACCGTCTTTCTTGGGAGGATTATGAGGGACATCCATATTTGATGAACTTGGACTCCAGCCAGATCGATTATCCTTTTCCCAATGCCTTGCATAAACATCGTGCCGTCCTCGAAACAGGGATAAAAACAAGTTAAGTTGATAGTATTATACTATACCCGATTATGAAGACAAGAAGGGAGGGTTTTATATTTCGATTGCAAAAAGCACTTCAATCAGCTAATTATATGATAAAATATTAGAAAGTATCTGGAGGTGAAATCAGACCTGAACAGTTTGTTATTGTTGCAAAAGAAATGCCTTACCTTTTGTAAACTCTCCTCTGCTTCCGATAGATTTTATTTCAATAGTTTTATTTTTGGTATTGACCTCATAGACAACCCGTAAACCACCCATTTCATAGCGGTATTTTCCTTGAAGTTCACCATGTAATCTTTTGATATGAGGTCCAAAAAGCGGGTCTTTGCTGAGATTAGCGACGCACTTGTTGAGTCTTTGTTTAGTGTCTTTATCTTGCCTATTATAATATGATGCCATAGAATTATTGGTTGCGGTGTAGGCGGTGTAGATGGTTTTCCTTGGTGCCGGGAGGGGGAATCGAACCCCCATGGGGTTGCCCCCGCGGGATTTTGAGTCCCGTGCGTCTACCTGTTTCACCATCCCGGCGTAGGGCCTGTTTCAGGGGCAAAATTCCATTCCATAATCCACAAATTCGATCCAAAAGTCAAGGTGTGATAAAAAATCCTTGACATGACCAATCCTCTTAGTCTATAAGATTAGTAAATAATCCAGGTGTGCTTATCCGAATAGGGTAGGCCAAGAGGGAACCCTGTGTGAATCAGGGGTGGTCCCGCCGCTGTATTTGGGGACGAAGGCCGCAGTGAGCCCACTAAGGGGGTATCTCCTTGGGAAGGGGCGGTCAGTAGGATGATCCAATAGCCAGAAGACCTGCCTGGATAAGAGGGTGCTGTGACCTCCGCAAGAGGGGTGCAGGCACATAGCCTTAGGATGAAGAGACAGGGTGCAATCCTCAGGGTCGGTTAACGGCTTTGGGGATTTTTTATTTTTGGGGGTAAACGTCATTGCGCACTCGTCTTATCATCTCATGCCTGATCGTCCTTATCATCGTACCATCATCCCTCTTTGCAAAGACATTTACGGATGACCTCGGTAGGAAAGTGGAATTATCTAAACCGCCTGAGCGCATTATCTCCCTTGCACCGAGTATCACAGAAACCCTGTTTTATCTCGGATTAGGAGATCGGGTTGCCGGGGTAACCGACTTCTGCGACTACCCGGAGGAGGCCCGGAAGAAGCCGAGTATCGGGTGGATTATCAGCCCGAATGTCGAGAAGATTATCCTGCTGAAGCCGGATCTGGTCTTTGTGACTGCAGAGGGGAATAGCCCGGATATTGTAGAGACCTTGGAGAGGGTTCATATCAAGGTTTATGTATTCAACCCGCACCGGATTGAAGACATTATGCAGGAGATCGTGTCCATCGGTGAGATTGCCGGTCAGGGAGAGAGGGCAAGGGAGCAGGTCAGCGGCCTGACCCGCAGGATAGAGGCGGTTAAGACGAAGGCGGAAGGGAGTCAGCGGGTGAGGGTCCTTTACCTTGTAAGTATGGAGCCCATGATCTCAGTTGGGCCGGGGAGTTTCATCCACGATATGATCGGGATCAGCGGCGGGGAGAATGTGGCAAACCGGGCCGCCGCCCGCTACCCGCGGATCGAGATGGAGGAGATCGTCCATAGAGATCCTGAGGTGATTATAGCCCCTTCGGAGATCATAGAGACTGTTCGTTCCTGGAAGGGGCGATGGAGCGGGATCTCTGCTGTCAAGAATGACAGGATATACCCCATTGATATGGATATTGTCAGCAGGCCGGGGCCGAGGATTGTGGAAGGATTAGAGCGTATTTATGGGGAGATCCATAGTCATGATGGGGGCAATTTATGATTGTCATTCTGAGCGGAGCGAAGAATCTGAATATGACACAGCCATCTTCGTATAAGATTCTTCGGGACTACGTCCCTCAGAATGACAACTTTATTTTGGCTATAGGGGTACTTCGATTCAGACACTGACACTGAGACGCTGGTTATCATCGGCCTCTCTACTGGTTATCCTTTCACTGATAACCGTATTCCTCTCGATGCTCTTTGGTTCGGATGCGCTTCGCCCACGGGAAATCATCAGTGCCTTTCTGGCGAAGGTCACGGGCAACGATGTCTCAGAGGTTACCCGTACGATCCTCTTTCAGATCAGACTCCCGCGCATACTCCTTGCGGCCATCGCCGGCGGTTCACTGGCAGCGGCCGGCGGGATGTTCCAGGCCATATTAAAAAATCCCCTTGCCGATGCTTACATCCTCGGAATATCGAGCGGCGCAGCCCTCGGTGTCGTGCTCTCCCTTTTTGTCCCGGTCAATCTGGGAATCTATGGCCTTACCCCGGCCTCCATCATGGCCTTTACAGGCGCCCTCATTACCCTCTATATTGTCTACAGGATAAGCATCGTCGGGGGTAAGATCCCTCCGCATACCATCCTCCTGTCCGGGGTCATGATCAATGCGATCATCTTCGCGGTGATCCTGTTTTTGACCTTAGTTGTCAATTCCAGCCATCTGTACCGTGTCTTCTTCTGGCTCTTAGGCTATCTGAGCTCTCCCAATTACACGGCATTGGCCACGATATCCCTATTTTCCCTGATGGGTATGGCGATTCTGTTAAAGCATTCGAGGTCATTAAACATACTGACCTTAGGGGATGACGCGGCGGAGACCCTCGGCCTTGACGTCGAGTCTGTCAAACGGAAGGTCTTTATCGCAGGGGCCCTCTTAGTGGCCTCCGCAGTGGCCATCTGTGGACCTATCGGGTTTGTGGGGATCATGGTCCCCCATGCCGTACGACTGCTTGTCGGTTATGACTACAGGCTCGTCCTCCCGGTCTCTTTTATTGGAGGCGGGATTTTTCTGATGCTTGCGGATACCTTTGCAAGGACGGCCGCTTCACCGGTTGAGATCCCTGTGGGGATCATCACGTCTCTGGCAGGCGGACCATTTTTCCTGTACCTGCTTTCCGGCATAGATAAAATTGTGATGCCACTCCACTTTCGTATTTGTTGCGAGTCGACCGGAGATACAGCATTTCTTATAGAACGGATCCTCTGCTA
>JACROQ010000088.1 GCA_016214375.1 Nitrospirota bacterium
CGGACAATCCGGGAGGTTTAGATGCAACGATGCTGCTGGCGAGATGCTTGTGATGGGGATAGGTTGATAAGTGTCTTGCTGCGGGGTCGAGGGCATTATCATATCGAAAAGCCAGTTGGTTGGACCGTGTATAGTGATAGCTGTACTTTTTGATCTGAATGGAGTCCTTGTAGATAACAAACTCCTTGAACTGCAATTGTGATCCGTCGGTGAACGTCAGGAGGCCCCGGATCAAGCCGGCGGAAGGGGGGCGTTCTTCTTCGGTGATAGAGTGGGAAGCGATAAAAAGGGAGTCGGCAAGGAGTTGGCGGATCTCCTGGAAGTACCCCCTTATGGACATACCTGAAGCTCTTCAATGTTGGCCAACTCTCCTTCCAGATGCTGGAGGATGGCCAGTTCCCCCTCCAACTCCAGAAGTTCTTGTTCGTTCTCCGGCGTGCGGGTGACTTCCCCTCGGAGTATTTGAGGAACGCTGATATTGAGGGAAGCAGTCAGATTGTCAACTTTGGTCTTTGTGACAGAAATGGAATGGAGGATCAATTTCCGTTCCCTCTCAATGGCATCTTTGAGGAGAGGCACGGTCTTTTCTGGCTGGGAGCTTTTAATATGGATATCTCTCATAGACAATTTCGAATCCCCGTGTTGGATTCAAGCATAATTGAAGAGAGAGTTTAAGTCAAGAGAATGGGATCACATATGGCTGTTCTCCTATGCTGGACAATGGGAAGGATGGGGGGGCTTGTTCCCCTGGAGGAAAATTCCCCCAGGGGAACAAGGGGGGTATTCCACTAATGGGATTAGTGGAATGACCTTATCTGTTCAGGCGTGAACTTGCCCACCTTGACAACGCGGGCCTTTGTACGAAGGAATATGGGGATCATATTCCGGACACTGGTCTCATTTTCAGCATCAACGAGGGCATAGCCGGTATGATCGCCTGTCGTGCATCCCCAATCAAACTTGTTTAAGACAGCCGGTCCTTCTGCCAGGATCTCATCCAATGCCCTCAGACACTCGTCTTTGGTATGGGGCGATTCGACAATATATCTTTCCATCTGACTCTGGCCTCTTCTATCTCCTTCTCGCCGGCCCCGAATGAAATGGCGGCCTCTTTGTGGAACTCGATGCAGTAGGGACAATGTATGGCAGAGGCTATGCCGAGTCCCATGAGTTCCTTATACTTGTTTGGAATGGCCGTTTCTCCAAGCTCTAATCTTTTAAGGAGTTCCCATTCCTGTTCAATGCTCGATTCCGGGATCTTTGCAAGGAACTCAGGTACAGACCCCAAAGTCTCCCTGATCTCTCTTAAGACCTCATTTTTCTTTAACATCTTCTTCACCCCCTTTTCTGTAGAGAATATACTTGATAACCATTCTCAAGAACTAATATAGCAGGGTGAAGAGTCGTAGTAAATCGCTCAAAGGGATATTTTTATATCCACTGAAAGGATGTTTATGAATAGCTAAATAAAGGGGTATGTCCTAATACTTATGGGGGAGAAGGCGGATAGCTATGGATCAGTAGCAGGCTGTTGAAAAAGTCCTCCAAGCTGTCATTCTGAGGAGCCGAAGGCGACGAAGAATCTGATAACCCTTTGTTTCTCTTAGGAGTCAGATCCTTCGCTTCGCTCAGGATGACAGGCAGAAAGACTTTTTCAACAGCCTGATAGAATGTGATATAGTACTCTCAATGGGGCAGTAGCTATAAGGAGATTTTATGCAGGGCAGAGAGACAGAGCTAATCATATTCGATCTCGATGGGACGCTGATCGACTCCAGCGATGATATCGCATGGGCTGCGAACAAGACCCTCCTCCATATGGGACATCAGGAGATGGGTCCGGAGGCCGTCAAGGAGGGTATTGGATGGGGAGTAAAAACCCTCCTTGAGAGGTTGATGCCTGATGAAGAGGCAGAGAGGATCAGCGAGGCGAGGGAGAGATTCCTTGAGTATTACTGGGACCATCTTAACGTCAAGACGTTCCTTTATCCGGGGGTGCTGGAGACTCTCAGGCATTTTAAGCGGCTCAATAAGAAGATGGCTGTCGTGACCAATAAGCCAATCAAGTTTACAGAAAGGCTCCTTGATGAGCTGGCCTTGAAAGGGTTTTTCATGATGGCGCTCGGCGGGGACTCGCTTCCCAACAGGAAGCCCCATCCGGAGCCGATCGAAAAGGTGATCACCACCCTTGGCATCCTGCGGGAGAGGACGGTCTTTGTGGGGGACAGCCCCATTGATTGCGAGACCGGAAAGAGGGCAGGTATCGCCACCATCGGGGTCGTGTACGGATTCAGGGGAATAGAGGAGCTTGAGGAGGCCGGTTTTGATCTGTTGATTAAAGACTTCTCAGAGCTTAAAACTATTCTCAGATAGTTAACGCAGGTCAACCTTGATGAACTCGTAAAAAGTCGCCAGAAGCACTATTTGTCATTCCTTCACTTCGTTCAGGACGGCGTCTGAGCAAAGCGAAGAATCTGATAAAACAATGAGTTATCAGACCCTTCTCGGAGTTTACCCTGAGCAAGATTCTTCGGTCGCTTCGCTCCCTCAGAATGACAAGCGAAGGGCTCAGGGTGACAGTGAAGGACTTTTTACGAGTTTATCAACCTTGACAGCTTAGTAAAAAGTTTCGACAGCGGACGGCTTCGTAAAAAGCTCCATCACCCACAAGTGGGTACCTGAAGGCGCGCAAATCCTGAGGAATGAGGCGTACTTGTAGTTACGCCGCAATGACGAAGGATGCAGCGCAACGCAGCACGACCCATTGCATTTACTTCGTAGCAATGGGTACCCCGCTTTTTACGAAGCCGTCACCCTTTTTCTTTCAGAAACAGAATAGCGGCCTCTGTCCTGCTTTTGACGCCGAGTTTTCTGTAGATCGTCTGCAGGTGAGATTTGGCAGTCTCTATCGAGATGCATAACAGATCAGCGATCTCTTTATTGCTCTTCCCCTCAGACACAAGACCGAGGGTCTCCCTCTCCCTCTCTGTCAGGAGCGATATCTTTGAGTGCGCCTCCGCGTCTTTATTGTGGGCTGAAGGACCATCGATCTGCGACATCACCTTGGGGATGCGGTTTGCCAGAAAGGGGGATACTACGTTCTCTCCCCTGAAGGTGCCCCGGATGATCCGTATGAATTCCTTGTGATCCGCGTCCTTGAGGATATATCCAATGGCCCCATTGTGTATGGCGGTTATGATCCTCTCGTCCTCATCGTGCACAGAGAGCATCAGGACCTTTATGGAGGGTTTCCGTTCTAAGATCAGGCGGGTCGCCGTGATGCCATCCAGCTTGGGCATGTCCACATCCATCAGGATGATATCCGGATGGCTCTCCTGGGCCAGCGTGAAGGCATCCTGTCCGTCGCCCACCTCTCCCACCACCTTCATGTCCTCTTCCTGCTCTAAGAGATATTTCAGGCTCTGACGAAAGAGCCTCTGGTCATCGGCTATAAGAATCCTGATAGGCATCTTTCTCCCTCCGTACCAGCGGCATCTCGATAAAAAATGCCGCTCCGCCATTTGTCCTGCTTTCAGCCCATATCCTTCCGTCATGGGCCTCCACTACCACCTTGCAGAAATAGAGGCCAAGTCCTGTTCCTGGTTTGATACCGCTTTTGTCGCTCTTGTAGAACAGGTCAAATATCTTTGACAGGTCATCAGGGTCTATCCCAGGTCCCTCATCCTCGATCCTAAACTGCAGCAGATGGGTGGTCTCTGATGACATCGGAGCAGACGATGTCTTAAAGGATATACGGATGGCGCTCATTGCAGGGGAATATCTGAGGGCATTGCTCAGGAGGTTTATAAATACCCTCTGTATCCTCCTCCTGTCTCCCTCCATCTGGACATCCCCCTCGCTCTCCTCTATGATAGCCACATGAACCTTCTTGTCCTCTGCCTCAATCCGTAAAAGCCTGATGACCTCTTCCAATGCCTGCTTAAGAGAAAAGGAGGAGTAGAGGAGGGGCAGGTCCCGGTAGCTGACTTGATGGACGTCCAGGACGTCATTTACTAAGCCCAGAAGGAGCCCGCAGGTAGAGATCAGGTCACAGTAGATCCCTTTGATGTAATCGTCCTGGGAGATGGGGTAAGAATCCTTGAGCATCTCGAGGGTCTTTTTTACCGCGATGATGGGGTTCCGGAGGTCATGGGCAAAGGTGGAAGAGAACTGGCTCAGCGCGGACAATCGCTCGCTATTGAGGAGCCGTTGTCTCTCCAATCGGATCTCCTGGAATCTCTTTTCAAGGTCCCTTGCCATCTGATTAAATATTCCGGCAAGCTCCTCGATCTCATCTCCGGTCGTAATCTTGAGATGATGGTCAAGGCGCCCCTGGCCGATCAGCTTAGCGCCTTCACTTAACATCCTGATAGGTCCAACGATCCTTCTTGCCAGAAAGTATCCGAGCAGAGACAGGATACCGACGATGGTAAAGCCCAGGATCGATACCCTCCACAGCAGGGCATAGATCAGGGCGTATGTCTCCTCCGGCAATTGTCTTATGAACAGATACCACTTCTGTCCGCTAAAATTCTCCTTCCCCATCTGGAGGGTTATTTTCACCGGGGAGAACCCGATGATGGAATCCTCCCCTCCATGGGCATCATCCCGGGCAACCCCCCAGCCTGGCTGCGGCAGGGCAATCTGCCTTAATAGATTATTGTTGATCGTGTGAGTTCCGGGGGGGTAGAGGGGGCATGCCAGCAAAGTCCCATCCGAGGCGACCAGGTTTGCATGACCCGTTTTCCCGATCCTGATATTATTGATGACCTCAAATACCTCTTTGATATTGTAGAGGACCATAATGTTTCCGATGCCTCCGGCACCCTGATCTTCTTTGATGGGGACCGAGATCCACATGGGGTATTCCTGCAAGGCAC
>JACROQ010000193.1 GCA_016214375.1 Nitrospirota bacterium
GCAGGCGGACCATTTTTCCTATACCTGCTTCGTAAAAAGAGGCTTGTATGAAGAATGTCTATCAGTTAAGCGGGATCTATTTCCGGTATGGGGATGCCTGGGTGCTTGAGGATATCGCCTTTGATGTCATGGAGGGTGAGATGCTCGGGATTATCGGTCCCAACGGATCAGGGAAGTCGTCACTCCTGAAATTGCTCTCACGACTGAACACCCCTCAGCAGGGGGGTATCTCCCTGAGGGCTGTGGACCTTGCATTGATGGATCAGGCTGATCTTGCAAGGACGGTTGCAATGGTGCCGCAGGAGTCAACATTTTTTTTCCCGTATACGGTGGCTGAGGTTGTGTTGATGGGGAGGACGCCGCACCTCAAGGGGCGGTTATTTGAGGGCCGGCATGACATTGAGGTTGCTATGGAGGTGATGCGCTGGATGGATATCGCAGGGATGGGGGAGAGACCGGTTACTGAGATCTCCGGAGGGGAGAGACAGCGGGTAGTGATTGCCAGGGCGCTGGCCCAGGAACCTGACATATTGATCTTGGACGAGCCGACTGCCTCTCTCGATATTGCCCATCAGGTGGAGATCTATCATATCCTTACCAGACTGAATGAGGAGAGGGGGCTTATGATCATCCTGTCTTCCCATGATCTGAATCTTGCCGCACAGTATTGCCACAGGATGATCCTGATGAGCAAGGGGCGGATCTATGCGGCCGGTACGCCGTCTGAGGTGATTACAGAGGAGAATATCAGGGAGGTGTATGGATGTCCGGTGCTGGTGGATGCACATCCCGTCTCCGGAGGGCCGCGGTTAACACTGCTGCCCAGGGAATTAAAAACCATGAAAGTGTCACCCTGAGCCGAAGGCGAAGGGTCTGAAATCAGATTCTTCGCTTCGCTCAGAATGACAGGTTACAGAAATTTCAAATGAAACAAGGATTAATCCTGATGTTCGTGTTTTCCCTGCTGGGTCATATAGCGGCCGCAGGGATGCTGATGTATATCCCTTATCAGGACTATGCTGTGGGGGATAAACCCCCACGCTACGGCATGGATGATCAGAGGGGGGATGCGGTCAAGGTATTGTGGGGATTTGTAGAGGAGGCGGCCGGAAGGGTGGAGGCGAGTGGTAAGGATGAGTCAGTGCCAGGCAAGTTAAAGCCCCTTGCAGCAAGTCAGAAGCCTCAGACGCCCCAGAAGTCCCGGAAATTAAAGACCAGGGATGAGACATTGCAACCCAAGTTGAAATCCTCAGCAGAGGAGGGCAGTCCTGTCGCGCATCATGATTGGAGAGCGGATGATGGTCAGGAATCAGTGGCGCTGGCAGAGCGGGTTTCGCATCATGATCCGGAGGCACATAACGCCGGCCTTTATGGTCGGCACTCAGGGCCGGAAGCAGAAGGCCCGATAGCGGCAGACGGCAGCGCTCAACAATCAGACGGAGACTATGCATCCTCAGCGCCCTCCAATCTATCTGCAGAAATCGGCGAAGATTGCAGCAGATCCCTCAGTTGTATGGGGGGAGACGGAGTGACATCTGCAACTTACGCCAGTATTGCTAACAACGGTAACGGCGGGAAAGGTGGCCAGGGGGATGGTCTGAAGACCTTCTTAGAAGCCCTCAGAGTAGAGATCGAACGACATAAAAACTATCCTCCATTTGCACGAAAAAATGGTATTGAAGGGACTGCATATCTCCATTTTCATATAGGAGATGACGGCAAACCAGGGGGGATCGTCCTTGAGAGGTCTTCAGGGTCTAAGATACTGGATGAGTCTGCCATCCGCACGTTGAAAGGCATGGAGAGGTTTTATCCTGTGCCTGAAGAGATCAGGGAGTTGGAGATTACCGTACCGATTGCCTACAGGCTGATAGAGGATTGAGCTATGCAGCTCACAAAGAACTATGAAAATGTCACCCTGAGCCGAAGGCGAAGGGTCTGAAGTGTCAGATTCTTCGCTGCGCTCAGAATGACAGGGCTGGATTTTCGGATAAAAAACCAAGGGAATTAATCTATGAAAAAAGTGTTTGTTGTTGTGTGCTGTGCCCTGGGTCTAATGATGTCCGGCCCCATCTATGCAGAGAATGTCAAAATGGACGAGGTCGTTGTGACCGCGACCCGGACTGAGGCCCTGATGTCCCAGATCCCTGCCTCGGGAACGGTGATCTCCCGAAAGGAGATAGAAGAGGGGCAGGCCGCAACCCTCTCTGAAGTTCTGCGGGATGTCCCTGGCCTGGATGTCGTGCAACAGGGTGGCGCCGGTAAGACGACCTCGGTATTCATCCGCGGGGCAGAGTCCCGTCATACCCTTGTGCTGATAGACGGTATCCGGGTGAATAGTCCGACCACTGGAGGATTTGATTTTGCAGACCTTAATATAGAGGATGTGGAACGAATTGAGATTGTCCGCGGCCCTTTAAGCACCCTCTATGGTTCTGATGCCATCGGAGGGGTTATTCAGATCATCACAAAAAAGGGGACGGCCTCTTCAGCCACAGTCGATTTCGAGGGGGGGAGTTACGGTACCGCTAAGGAGGATATCTCAGCAGAGGTAAAAAAGGAAGACTATGATCTGGCCCTGACCGCGTCCCGCTGGGATGTAGAGGGTTTCTCCCAGGCCAGTACAGGTTCAGAGCGGGATGGTCATCAGAATACGACATTATCATCCCGGATAGGATTGTTGCGGAAAGGCGCAACCCGCATTGATATCACGGCGCGCTTAACCGAGTCCAAGACCGATTTAGACGGATGGGGTGTGGATGGTCGTCCGATGGATGATCCGAACTATCAGCAGCAGAGGCGGTGGAGTGTCCTGGGGATCAGCATTGCATCCCCACTTTCCAGCCAATGGGACCACAGGCTTTCCATATCCAGTTCCAATGAGGATCTGATCACCTTTGATGAAGATACCCCCAGTAACCGTTTCCGGATCCGTATGGGGATTAAGACCATAGATTGGCAGCACGCCATCCGGAAAGAGGAAGGACACCAACTCACCCTGGGTTATGAGTGGCAGGACCAGAGTGGAGAGATAGAGAGTTCCTTTAACAAATCCTTTTCCACCAATGCCCTCTATCTTCAGGAACAGAGAGGGATCGGTCAATCCGCACAATATCTGATCGGACTCCGGTGGGATAACAGTACCATCTATGAGAGCGCTTTGACATACCGGGTGGGGGTTTCCTATTTCCCAACGCCGGGTGTCAAGTGGCATACCCAGTATGGGACAGGATTCCATGGTCCTACCCTGAACCAACTCTTCTGGCCGGATGATGGTTATTTTGTGGGCAATCCCGATCTTAAACCAGAAAAGAGCAGGGGGTGGGAGGTTGGGGTAGAGCAGGCGCTCTCAGGGGCGCTGTCCTTATCTGTAAACTATTATGCGAATGTCTTTGAGGACTTGATCCAGCCGCGCCCTGTAGACCCCTCTGACCCATTCGGGAAAGGGACGCTCAGGAATGTTGCCCAGGCAGACTCAAACGGCATTGAAGCGGATGCCGTATGGAACCTGTCTCCAGGGGTACAGATCAGGGGGAACTATACCTATAATGATACCGAGGACAGGGAGACCCATTCCTATCTCCTGAGACGGCCCCTGAATAAGTACGACCTTGTCCTCCGTCTGGGTTCCTCTGTCAAGGGCCATATAGAAATGAAGTTCTTACATACAGGGAAGAGGTTTGACTATGGTTCTGACTCTGACGGGAAGCCGAATTCTCTGCCTGCCTATTCCAGGGTGGACCTCCTTGCGGCACACAGGATCAGTAAGACAACCGAGATCTTTGGCAGGATAGAAAACCTGTTTGACAAGGGATACGAAGAGGTCAAGGGCTACAGCACAGCGGGAGTCTCTGCCTATGGCGGCCTCCGTATGGCTTTTTAACTAAGGCCTCGCCCTTCCCTCTCCTACGGTGTGGGGAATGAACCCCCACGCTACGAGATACTATGGGCAATACGGTATTCATTGTAGGCGGTGCGAGGTCGGGGAAGAGTACCTTTGCCCTGGAGCTTGGGTCTAAGATATCCGGACGGAAGGGATTCATTGCCACAGCGGAAACATTAGACGAGGAGATGAAAGAAAGGATCATACTCCACAAGAAGACCCGCCCTGCAGAATGGGAGACGATAGAGGAACCCCTTGCCCTTGGTGAGATATTAAAGGAGATAGATGGCTCATACGATGTTGTGATTGTCGACTGCCTCACCCTCTGGCTCTCAAATATCCTCGGGAGAGATGAGAATAATGACCGTATTACTAAAGAGATAGAATATCTTGCAACAACTCTGAAAACCACTTCATATAAGGCCATAGCGGTATCCAACGAAGTGGGGCAGGGGATTGTGCCGAATAATAACGTGGCACGACTCTTCAGGGATATGAGTGGATTGATGAACCGTAAGGTGGCGGATGTTGCAGATGAGGTTTATCTGATTACATGTGGAATACCTTTGAAAATAAAATAGCATGGTTTCAGATGAAGGGAGGGTTTAAAATGAACTTACTGAAAGACACGGTGAAGAGTATCAGTCCAATAGACGTGCATTGGTATTCCATTGCCCAGAAACGCCTGGACAATCTTACAAAGCCGCCTGGAAGCCTCGGCAGGCTTGAGGAGTTTGCAAAGAGGTTTGTGGCAATTACAGGGATCAGTATGCCATCCCTCGATAAAAAGGTTATCTTTACCTTTGCAGGAGATCATGGGGTGGCGGAGGAGGGGGTCTCTGCCTATCCCAGAGAGGTCACCGGGCAGATGGTGCTCAACTTTCTGAACGGAGGCGCCGGAATCAACGTCCTCGCAAGGCATGCAGGCGCCGAGGTGGTTGTTGTGGATATAGGAGTGGATCATGATTTCAACAGTGTGGATAAGCTTATTTCAAAGAAAATAATGAAGGGGACTAAAAACATGCGCAGAGGTCCTGCCATGACAAGGGATGAGGCTGAAAAATGTATCGAGGCAGGAATTGAGCTTGCAAATGAATATGCAGAAAGGGGTTATAGAATCTTTGCCACCGGTGACATGGGAATTGCAAATACCACCCCCTCTTCTGCTATCGCTGCAGTTTTCACAGGAAGGCCTGTGTCAGAAGTAACAGGGAGAGGCACAGGAATAGGTGATGACGCATTAAGAAATAAGATTAAGGTCATTGAGGATGCCCTCTCTGCAAATAGACCAGACCCCTTCGACCCTGTAGATGTGCTTTCAAAGGTTGGAGGCGCTGAGATAGGAGGGATTGCAGGGTTAATCATCGGGGCCTCAGCAAAGAGGATTCCTGTGGTTATTGATGGATTCATATCCACTGCCGGTGCACTGATAGCCTCCTCCCTTGAGCCAAAAACAAAGGACTATATGTTTGCGGCCCATAACTCAGTTGAAGTGGGGCATAAGGCAATGCTTGATAAGATGGGATTGAGGCCGATCCTTGACCTTGATCTAAGACTTGGCGAAGGCACAGGCGCTGCATTGGCCATACTCATGATAGATGCGGGACTGAAGATCTATACGGAGATGGCGACATTTGGAGAGGCCGGCGTCTCGGAAGGTATCAGAGAATAATAGGCTTATTTATGGCAAAGGCATTAATGATACAGGGGACTGGCTCTGGAGTAGGAAAAAGCCTTGTGGTTGCCGGTCTCTGCAGGATATTCAGAGATATGGGAATTCGTGTGGCACCTTTCAAGGCGCAGAACATGGCGCTTAATTCTTTTGTAACAAAGGAGGGGGGTGAGATCGGACGGGCACAGGCGCTTCAGGCAGAGGCAGCAGGAATTGAGCCGTCAGTGGACATGAACCCCATCCTTCTTAAGGCATCAGGTGAAGATGGATGCCAGGTGATTGTGAGTGGCAGGGTTCATTCAAATATGAAGGCGACAGAATACTACGCCTTCAAGAAAGAGGCATGGATGGCTGTAACCCAGGCCTATGAGAGATTATCAAAGAGACACGATCTCATCATCATCGAGGGCGCTGGCAGCCCTGCTGAGATTAATCTGCGGGATGATGAAGTTGTGAATATGAGGGTTGCCCGTCATACGAATGCACCCGTAATCCTTGTGGGGGATATTGATAAGGGAGGGGTCTTTGCATCCTTCTATGGGACGATCGGTCTCCTCGATGGTGATGCTGACTATATCAAGGCATTCCTTATAAACAAATTCAGAGGGGACCTATCTATCCTGAGACCGGGACTTAAAATGATACATGAGAAGACAGGAAGGCCTGTGATTGGTGTGATTCCTCATCTCGGAGACCTCCGTCTCCATGAAGAAGACGGAATCCCATCGGAAAGATTAAGCGGTTCAAAGGTTCAGAGGTTTAAAGATTCGAAAATAAAGATTGTGGTCTTGAGATTACGTTATATTGCCAACTTCACTGACTTTGACCCCTTCCTCTATGAACCTGATGTTGAGATGGTCTACTCATTATGGGAAGGGGATATTGAAAATGCAGACCTTGTCATCATCCCTGGCTCAAAGAACACCGTGAAGGATCTATTATTTCTGCGAGAAAATGGGATAGAGAAGAGTATAAAACGGGCTGTAAAAAAGGGTATCCCGCTTATCGGTATCTGTGGCGGTTATCAGATGCTCGGCAAAAAGATATTCGATCCCCTCGGTGTAGAAAACAGTCACAAGGAGGTAAAAGGGTTAGGATTTCTTAATGTAGAAACAATATATGAAGAGACCAAAGTAACATCACAGGTAGTGGCTGACATCACTGATCCATCTTTCCTGTCCCCTGACCTTCAGCCATCACCCCCTGGCCTTAAAGGATATGAAATCCACATGGGCAGGACTACAGGGGATGTGGGATTATTTAATTTAAAGCGACTGGCTGCTGACCATTGCCAACCACCAACTCTTCCGGAGGGTTCCGTTAAAGGCAATGTCTGGGGGACTTATGTCCATGGGATATTCGATAATGACAGGTTCAGGCGTGGCCTCATAAATACTCTCAGGATAAGGAAGGGATTAAGGCCTGTAAAAGAGATTTTAGATTACTCAGGGTTAAAGGATGACACTCTCAATAAATGGGCAATATATCTAAGAGAGGGCGTGGACATGAAATTTATTGAGGGTTTGATAAAGGGGGATATCTTTTCATGAAAAAAGGATTTCTTGTCATTGCCCATGGAAGTAGAAAGGATGAGGCAAATCAGCAGGTATTTACAATGGTCAGGAGGTTAAGAGACTATTTCCAATCAGAGATGTTTGAAACTGCCTTTATGGAATTGGCTTCGCCCTCCATAAAAGAGGGTATCATGACACTGATAAAAAAGGGTATGGATGAGTTGATTGTATCTCCTTTCTTTCTCTTCACCGGGATGCACTACTCTAAGGACGTCCCCGGACTTATAAAAGAGGCTATAGAGGAAGCTGACAAAAATATAAACTTTAAGATGCTGAAACCCGTTGGCAAGCATCCTGATATTTTTAATCTGGTTCAGGAGATACTTTATGAAGAAGTGGCAGACCAGCTCGAATACAAACATGTACCCCCTTCTATGATCGAGCAGAGAAGTATGGAAATGATTGAAAACTTCCTGTACGGGGATCATGTTCCGGAAGATCAGAAACCGGTTATCAAAAGGGTGATTCATACCACAGGAGATTTTGATTTTATGAGGAGTATGGTCTTTCATAAAGATGCAATATCAGAGGGGTTGAGGGCGATTCGTTCAAAGAAGATCATCTATACTGATGTCACAATGGTTCAGGCCGGAATCAACAAACGATTTGGGCATGAAGTAAGATGTATGTTAGACAGTCCGGAGGTGACCGAAGGGGCGGCAATTGAAGGAATGACCAGAGCGGCTTATGGCATAAAGGCGATAGGTCACAGGCTTGACGGCAATATAATCGCCATAGGGAACGCCCCTACTGCCTTGGTTACATTGATAGATATGATCAAGCGTGACAATGTGAAGCCGGCGCTGATAGTGGGTATCCCTGTCGGGTTTGTGAACGCTAAGGAATCAAAGGAATATCTGACAGATGTTAAAGAAGTTCCATATATCACGAACAGGGGTCATAAAGGAGGCAGTACTGTTGCCGCAGCGATTGTCAACGCGCTGATCAAGATGGAGTATAAGGATTTTCAGGTGAACCGGCCATGAGCCGGTGGGGCTCGAGTAGCAATGAGTGGAAAGCAATGAACAATGAGGGTGAATACACCTTAGTACGGGCTCACAAAGGGTCATGAAAATAATCCCCCTCAATCCCCCTTTTTCAAAGGGGGACATCAGGTTCCCCCCTTTAGAAAAGGGGGGTAAGGGGGGATTTGAAAGGGGATTTTCGAGTGAATATCAGACAGAAAGGAGGGTATAAAGCATGGAACAATGTATTGAGAAAGAGAATAGTCTGGCAGGCATCCTATTGCTGGTTTTATTTATGGTGATATCAGCCATTGCAATAGGGGTTATTGTCTATGGCATAGATTCTGTCATGCCTGGGGCGCACAATGCATTTCACGACTTCAGGCATTTTATCGGGATGCCGTGCCATTAAATCTTTTAGGACTATAAATATAAAGGAGCTGCTTATGAAAAAACTCAGGGATAAGAAGACGAAAGACACGAAAAGGGGCAGGGCGCGAAAGGACGTGATTGCTTACCGCCTGTCCTGCGATGTTAAAGGTACAGGGCTTTCGCACTACATACTGATGGAGAAAAAGGGAGACAAGTAATGAAGTATTATGCCAATACCGGCGGCGGGCCGACCCTTCAGCCGATTGACATTGGACACCCGGATTATTTGTGCCTGATCGAACCGGACACTGCCTTTTGGGCGCTGGTAAAACACGACAAGATGGCAAAGGTATTTACCGGTGGTGAGCTTATGAATGCCTTCAGTAAAAAGGCAGGGATATTCAAAGAGGAGATGGAAGTTCTCCGGTTTACACAAACTCCTTCGGCTGTCTATTTTAACCCTACGGAAAGGTGTAACCTGAATTGTTCTTACTGTTATATCCCGGAGAAGATGCGGCAC
>JACROQ010000194.1 GCA_016214375.1 Nitrospirota bacterium
AAGAGTTAAAAAGGCTTCTGGCACTGGATAAGGTCATCAGCAGATTGAATGCAGAGAAGGGGGCGATTCTGGATGTTGAGACAAGGGACAGGATGGAGACGACCATCACCAGCATAAAATCCCTGGTGCGGGACATGGAGGATCTGATTGAACAGGGGGACAAGCAGAGGGTCTATTATTTAGGATGGAATCGTGGATACCTTGAGATCAGGAGCAACATGGTCGAGTCTCTGACGCCCTTTGAGGGCCTGCTCAGGAGCTATGAGAGCATGGTCCTGACATCGGCCACCCTGACCGCGGGAGGGGACTTTAGTTATCTTAAGGAGAGGCTTGGCATTGATGGATTCAGAGAGAAGGTGATTGGTTCGCCGTTTGATTACAAAAAGCAGGCCCTCCTCTACATTGACCGGGATCTTCCGTCCCCGGACAAAGAGAAGAGCGAGTCGTTTCAGCAGGAGTCTTTAAAGACGATCGAGGGGCTTGTCAATGCCTCGCGGGGGAGGGCGCTCATCCTCTTTACCTCATACAACCATCTCAACTTTGCAGCCAGAAGTATCCGGATTGATTATCCATTCAAGGCCCAGGGGGATATGCCGCCGGCGAGGCTGATCGAGTGGTTCCGGAAGACGCCTGACTCGGTCCTCCTTGCCACTGCGACCTTCTGGCAGGGGGTGGATATCAAGGGGGAGAAGCTGAGTCTGGTGGTGATCGTCAAGATGCCCTTTGGCTCCCCTGGGGATCCGGTCTATGATGAGAGATGCCGGCGGCTCAAAGAGCGTTGGTTTTCAGACCTCGCGCTTCCCTCTGCCATCCTCCTCCTGAGGCAGGGGATCGGGAGGCTCATCCGCAGCACGGATGACAGGGGCGTGGTTGCCATCCTCGACAGCCGGCTTGTTACCAGTTTCTATGGCAGGCCGGTTATCGCCTCACTCCCGGAGATGGAGATTGTACATACGGTTGATGAGGTGCGGAGGTTCTTTGGCGGAGGGTAACCTATTAGCAGGTTGTTGAAAAAGGCATGGAATGTCCAGGATTGTCATTCTGAGCGAAGCGAAGAATCTGATAAACAATGAGTTATCAGACCCTTCACGGAGTTTACCCTGAGCGTAGCCGAAGGGCTCAGGGTGACATTGCAGGACTTTTTCAACAGCCTGCCAGTAATGCCTACTCCAGCTTTTTGATCTTCAGCGCTTTGAGGATCATCTTTTCATAGAAGGGTTCGCTGACCCCCTTTTTCATCTTGTGGATAAAATATTTCTCAAACGCGATCTTGGCGAGGTGGACCCATTTCCCCTTTTTGGACCAGGTGACGTTCCTTGGCGGGTTCTGCGGCATGGCGACAAAGGCAATCCCGGTGTTCCCCAAGTCCGCAAGGCATACCGCGTTCCAGGTTGCCTTAGATGAGACCGGCTCACCATTGACAGATGCCCTGATATTATGCGCCGCGGCAGAGACCATGGACTCGATCATGTACCCGGTCTTGGGCACACCGGTCGGGACCGGGGTAGGCTCAGGCGGGGCGATGGCGATGCAGACACCCACGGCATAGATGTTCGGATACTTTGGCGACCTCTGGTTGGCATCCACGATAACAAAGCCCCTGGGGTTACAGAGGCCTTCAACCTGGGCCACGGCGTCAACACCCTTGAAGGCAGGGATGATCATCGCATATCCAAAGGGGATATCCTTCTCGCCTTCGTTCATAACTTCAAGGGTCATCTTATTCTGTTCGACCTTTTTTATCTTAGCATTGGTGTACCACCGGATATCCCTCTCACGGAATTCGTGCTCCAGGAGGCCTTTGGAATCCCCGACCCCGCCGATCCCCAAATGTCCAATGTAAGGTTCTGAGGTCACAAAGGTCATTGGGATCTTCCTCCGGAGCCTCTTCCGGCGCAAGTCTGTATCCATGATAAAACTAAACTCATAGGCAGGGCCGAAACAAGATGCCCCCTGTGCCGCGCCGATGATCACCGGCCCCGGTCTCTCCAGGAGTCTCTGATACGCCTCATAGGCCTTCTCCGCATGAGCCACAGTGCAGACCGAGACGGTATTTCTCTCAGGTCCAAGACCATCAATCTCGTCGAAGGCCAATTTGGGCCCTGTGGCGATCACTAAGTAATCGTAGGGGACGACGGTGCCCAGGATCGTGGTGACCTCATTTCGCTGCGGGTCTATCTTAGCCGCGGCCTCGGCGATGAACCGGATCCCCTTTTTTTCAAGATAGGGTTTTAAGGGAAAGCTGATATCTTTCCGGGCGCGCCACCCCACACCGACCCAGGGGTTTGAAGGGACGAAATGAAAGATCTCCGTATTAGAGATGACCGTTACAGTATGGCCAGGACCGACGAGGGCCTTTATCTCATAGGCCGCAGGCAACCCGCCCGTAGAGGCCCCTATGATTACGATCTTTGCCATGTCCCCTCCTTCCAGTCCTGATCCCATCCCTCTGTCCCGTAAACAGCAAGATCCGGGACAGGTGTTTTGTCAGGCTAAAATAGCACGGTGAGTTTTGCCTGTCAAACATTGGCCATGGGACAGCACCAAGTGAAAATCATCATCTGTCCCTGCCTGAACAGGCATTCCGTGTTGTCAAGGGAGACAGGGAGGTCTGTCACAGCTTGACAAAAGGCTTAATAGATACTTTAATTTGATGTATCCTGTCTTAAAGGATGACTGGTTTAAAGAGGGCATGGATTTTGCGAAGATTTTAAAAATATCGCTTCAAAGCCTTTGCAATGTCTTGAGGCATCAAAGTTACTGATAAACTGAGGTTCACTGGAAGAATGGATGAAACCGTATTTATAGAAGAAGCGAAGAACGGGGACAAAACCGCCTTTGAGAAACTTGTTTTTAAATATCAACAAAAGGTTTATAACTATGCCCTTCGGATGACCGGAGACCCGACGCAATCGGAGGATATCTGTCAGGAGGCCCTGATTAAGGCATATCGCTCCATCGCATCCTTCCGTGGTGATTCGAGTTTTTCCACCTGGCTTTACCGGATCGTTTACAACACCTGGCAGGACCACTGGAGGAAAGAAGGGCGCTCCTCCGAGATGAAGGTATATTTTTCAGAGGATGATGCAGATGAGATAAAGAGTGATCTCACTGACGCGGCCTCTCGTATTTTTTATGACCGTTTGAGGCAGGAAGAGATACAGGACTGGATTGCAAAGCTCATCACTCAACTCCCCCAGGAATTTAGAACCGTCTTGATCTTAAGGGATATTCAGGGTTTCTCATATCAGGAGATTGCAGAAATAGTAGACGCATCTATCGGGACTGTGAAATCCAGGCTCAACCGGGCAAGAAATCAACTTCGAACCATCCTTTCCGGGAACTTTTAGATAAAATTTTCCGTCTAATATAACAGGAAGAGGAAAAATGGATCCACTTTGCAAAGAAACTCAGGGACAGTTTGCCGACTATATTGACCGTTCTCTCTCTTTTGTGCAAAGGGAGAGAGTGCAGGAGCATCTTCTCTCCTGTCATCGTTGCTCCAGGGCCTTGGATATGACGCAGCAACTCATCAATCTATGCAGTCAGGTTGGAGAGGAACCCGTTCCTGCCGGATTCTCTGCAAGGCTCAGGGACCGCCTGCAGGAGGTAACCCCGATGACAATTCCAGTAGAGACCATAAAGGGTTCCACCGGACAGCGAATATGCCAGCGAATACACCAGCGAATACAATGGATACAGAGGGTCTTCCCGGTCTTACAAGCGCCAAGAATCTGGGCCATGGCAGGACTTGCCCTTCTTCTCTTTCTGATCCCCATTTATTACTATTCAATAAAGACAGAACAATCCGGAGCGCCGGCGACCGTTGCCACTTACAAGACAGATATAGCCGGGGTTCATGTCGGGCTCAATGAGGATACCCTCGTACGGATCTGGTTTGATGCGAGGGAGCCGGTGGAACAGGTTCGTTTTTATCTGGAACTCCCTGCGGGGATCGCCATGGTACAGGATGGTCAGGTCGTTGCTGATCACAGGTTGCAATGGGAGGGGGATCTTCAGAGTGGACGGAATTTAATTCCCTTAACAGTCCGTGGAGTGGCGCGAGGTCAGTGGAGAGTGACGGTCTTGATTGAGAAAGGTCTGGCTCGAAAGGAACAGTCTGTTGATATTAAGGTGAACGGCATTTAGCCATCTGTGGGGTCAGGTCTTGAATCTTGATGTAGACACATCAAGATTCAAGACCTGACCCCTTCTCGACCGAAAGGAGGTTTTTTCAATGAAAAGAATCATACTAATCTCAGGTGCAATCGTGATAGCGCTGTCATGGGGTGCTGGAAATACCTTTGGGGAGCCGCCCTCTCCGCAACCCACGGCAAAGGTCCCTGCGGAAGTGGACTTGCCCGTGGATATTACTATAGATATCATCAAGAGTGGTGAAGATATCCCAAATAGCACTCAGATTAAGATTGATATGGAGAATCAGAAAAGTGGTAAAGAGATACATCTCATCCTTCCCCGAAGAGGAGAGAATCAGGATCATAGAGGCCCGGATGAGCATTCTGTGGTCACAAGCACTCCGGCACAAACAGGTGTCCATGAACCTGGCACAAGGCCGGTAGAACTTGATCTCCCTCATCAGGATCGTCCAGATCATCCAGACACCCCGGTGGCTGAAGTCCTGGAGCCGGATGACATACCTGGGCAGACGGCACCGGATATCGAAACTCCTGTGGCAACGCCTCCTCACGTGGATACTCCAGCAGCTACACATCTGGATATGGAAGTACCGGGGAACGGGATGTCTAATCCCCATATCTCCAGACATTAAGAAAGCGGGGAGTGTATAATTTTTATTAGCTTATTGTATCCTTTTCAGAAAAGATTCATTAAAAAAGGGGGACGATTTATCTCGCCCACCTTTTTTGTGATTGTGAAGAGCCTTGAACATGGGACAGGGCTTTTGAGCGGGTGAGACCTTGCGGCTATATATTATACGGATAATCTTTCTGGGTATCATCCTCATCTGCCTGACCCTTCCATCCATTTCTTATCCAGCAGAGGGGAAGAACGATACAACTCCCACAGCATCCAGGTGGATCGAGGAGGGACAATTCAAAAAGGCCATCGAGTACCTTATTGTTGCAATACGCAAGGACCCTGAAAACCCAGACCTCTATTTCTGGATAGGCATTGCCTACTATAAGACAGGCAGGAATCAAGAAGCAGAAGAGTCATTCCAGTCTGCTGTAAAGCTGAATCCTGCCGATGCGCGCATTCATTACAACCTGGGGGCCCTTTATTTTCAGGAGAAGAAATGGGATCAGGCAATAGCCTCCTTCCTCAAAGCGGCCAATCTCGCCCCGGACTGGAAGGCTCAAAGTTATCTGAATGTCGGACTTATCTACTATAAAGAGGGGAGGGAAGAGAAGGCGGTTGAATGGTTTCAAAAAACCCTTCAGGAGAACCCCGCTGCGACGACAAAACAGATGGCCCTGGACATGTTAAATCTACTGAGTCCCACGAAAGGCCCCGTTAAAAAAGGCACCTGGAATGTTCAGGCCAGCATGGGAAGAGAGTTTGATACAAATGTTTTCACGACATCAGCAGAGCAGGCTGCCACAGGGAAAGAAGACTGGGCAACAGCAGGGACATTTTATTTGAACTATCGTCTTCCCATCCATAAAAACCTCTTCTTTCTCTCTCCGGGTTATTATCTCTCTGGCCGGTGGTATGATTCAGAAGGACGGGACTATAATTATCTCCTCCAGGATATTCTACTGACCCTGGACAGCCCCGCACTGGGAATACATCCACGTCTGGGTTATTCTTATATTTATACCCATCTGGGGAATAAGCCCTTTCTTGAACTTCATCAAATCTCCTTCAGCTCCCAGATCCTGAGAACAGGGAAAAATGCCCTCAGGCTTGATGGCCATTACAGCATCGATAATGCCCTCGATCCGGGCTATAATTATCTTTCCGGAAATGAATGGAAGATAGGCCTCTCGGACACCTCTTTTTTTTATGACAATCAGGGGTATTTCAATTTTGTCCTTGCAATTGCCAGGATCAATCTGACTGATATTCAGTCCGGTAATCAATTCTTCTCTTATTCTTATGATGCGATTGAGCCTTCCATCCAGACGCAATTTCCCATTGTGGAAAGGTTACAGATCAAAGGATCCTTTGGCTACCAGCACCGCTCTTATCACGATGAGGACATATGGGCTACAGGGAGGAAGAAAAGGAGAGATGGAAGATATACCGCAGCATTATCTCTCTCTCGCCCAATATTCAGGCACCTCGATGCCGAGGTAAAATACTGGACTCAGATTAACCAGTCAAACATCGGCAATGACCCGGGGGATTATGTGGATCGTGATTACACAAAAGACGTCTATTCTTTATTGCTCAAGGCTACATTTTAACACGGATCCCCTTCCCCGAAAGTGAGAAGCTGTATAGCCATTCGCTGCGGGTCTATCTTAGCTGCGGCCTCGGAGATAAACCGGATCCCCTTTTTCTCAAGATAGGGTTGGACCTGATTAAACTCTGCTCGTTTCATCTACTGCTTAGCAGAATCCAGCAACGGAATATCTCGTATCCCATCCGCTTCCCCTGTCTTCTCAATGATCGCCCGATGAATTTCTAAAATATCTTCCAGTGTCAGGTAGATCACCGGGCTAATCTCTTCAGGAGATTTAGATTTTCCCTGATATTTGCTGCAAGATGTTTTTTAAGATCTGGTGTAAGCCCCTTTCCCTGATAGGTCTTGATCAAATGGGTAATCTGGGTATGAACCAGAGTCTCTGGGTCTGTCGCATTCTCCTGTGCAAGCTCTTCAAGGATCTTGCGGTCCTTTTCAGAGATTTTGATTTTCAATTCCACCATAGTCAGATACCTCCGGCTCAGCCCCATAAGCGCTAACTTGTTATTTGCAAATTTTTCGTTTTTTTGGTATCCTTCTCTTATGTCGCAATTTAAGAGGAGGTTCATTTATGGAAGAAGATTGGGATGTCCTGGTATCTTTTTTCCCCGATAATT
>JACROQ010000195.1 GCA_016214375.1 Nitrospirota bacterium
CTGCCTGTCGGGAAAGGACCCCAACGGGGGAGTGTCCTATATTGAAGTCTATTGAGAAGGGAGGTGAAACTCATGACGGCTAAGAGAAGAGTAGAGGTCTTTACGGCCGGATGTCCGGTCTGTGACGAGGCGATCAAAAAGGTGAGGGATCTGGCCTGTGAGAGTTGTGAGGTTATAGTATACAACCTGAATGAACCGTGTGAGACCAGGGAATGCCTCGAAAAGGTAAAGAGCTATGGGATCAAGAGAATCCCTGCTGTGGCGGTAGACGGCAGGCTTGCAGAATGCTGCAGAGCAGGATCGCTTACCGTGGAAGGGCTAAAGGCCGCAGGGATCGGGGCTCCGTTATAAAGGTTGATATCCTGAATCTTCCCTCCCCTGGTGGGAAGGGAAGCTGGGAAGGGGGTTGAAGTTTAAGATGAAAAGCAGACTCTCTCATATAGGAGGAATCTTTACAGCCTTGCTGGCCAGTGCCTGCTGTATCGGTCCAGCCCTGTTTATCCTGTTTGGGATCACAGGCCTCGGTTTTCTCTCAAGAATTGAGTGGTTAAGGCCATACTTCCTTGGCCTGACCTTTGTGTTCGTAGGTATCGCCTATCGCTCTGCTTATGGAAAGGGCTCTAACTGCGGATCTGATGGTACTTGCAATCTGAGCGCACGGAAGATAAACAGGGTCCTTTTCTGGGTGCTTGTAGGATTTTCAATATTTGGAGTTTCCTTCCCATACATGGCGGGATGGATTCTTGGCTGAAAAGGAGGTGTTGGTTTATGAAGTTTTTACTATCAGTTTTTGCCTTGGTAGTCTTTAGTTTTGTTGCCTTTTCCCCTCTCCATGCAGAGGGGCTTAAGTCTGTAACCCTCACCGTAGAGGGGATGACCTGTAGACTCTGTACACCGGCTGTGAAAAAGGCTCTTTCCAGTTTAGAAGGGGTTAAGTCGGTCGATGTGAGTTTTAAAAAAAAGGAGGCCCATGTGGAATATGAGGAAGGGAAGGCAAGTGTTGAGGGTATGATAAAGGCGGTTGAGGAGGCAGGCTTCAGGGCAAGTCTCAAGGAAGATAATAGATGAAAAAGTATAGCGAGGCACAAGTGGAGGTGAAATTCCATGAAACGGAAACTGATATTAAGGATGTTAACGAGTATGGCATTGGTAGTAGTTCTTGGCAGCGGTGTAACCCTTGCTCAAGAAAAAGTGGACAGTCGTATGGGGTGTATGATGGGTAATATGATGGGCAAAATGATGAACATGGAAATGATGAGTGGCAAGATGATGATGGGAAGTGGGATTAAGCCTGAAAAGGATATGATGGATCTATGTCCTGCGATGACAAGCAAAGATGAAACTGCAATGTCCGAAATGATGGATCAGTGTCAACGGATGATGGGCAAGGCAACTACCGGCAGTCCAGAGGGATGCTGTAAGTTGCAGTGAGTATTGTGTAAGGGAAGAGGGGTATGATGTCATCAGCAGGACCCTCGATATGAGTTACGTTCCGAAGGCCAGGGCCATCAGGGATACCAGGGGGCTTATCAAGATCGTTGCGGAAAAGGAGACGGGGAGGATACTCGGTATCCACATCCTCGCCCCTGAGGGCGCCGAGGTGATCCACCAGGCTGTCCTCTTTGTAAAGAACAGGATGACCCTAAAAGAGGCCACAGAGAAGATAGACGTCTATCCCACACTCTCTGAGATGGTAAAGCTCTGCGCCCAGAGCTTCTCAAAGGACGTTTCCAGGCTTTCTTGCTGCGCGGAGTAAATAAGGAGAAATGACATGGATCGAAAACTTAGCTCATTAAGCCCTGCAGGTGCAGTCATCACCGCTATATTGGCCTCCATCTGCTGCGTGGGACCCCTTCTTGTCCTGGTGCTCCTGGGGGTCAGCGGGGCATGGAGCGGAGGTTAAGGGCTTTTGAAACATACAGACCCCTCTTTAACCTCTTTACTCATTCATATCTATTCTTCCTGAGCGGAGCCTTTTCTTTTGAGCCTGGACCTTCTTTTCGGCGAGCATCTTTTCTTTTGCCCTTTTTGAGCGTTTTCTCTTCTGGCGGCGAATCTTTTCTATTTTCTGTCTTTCTTCGCTCTCCCGCCCTTTGCGGAATTGTTATTTACGCCAATTTCGTGTGGCTGTCCTTGGAATTGATTCGTTTGGATTCTGGCGAACTGATTCACGACAATTAAGCGGTGAACACCCAGAAACTCTGGCAGTCCTTTTTGAAATACCACTTTCTCCATAAACTGAACGGATTTATCGGCCTCGTCCTTGCCAGCGTAGCTTGGGTTTTGCATTACTACGCAAGCCGTTTTTCCAGCCACCGACGGGGCTTGTAGTTTGATTTCCAACCGATAGCGGTAGCGCAGGCCATTCTCTTCCGCAAACTGAGCTGTGACTGTTACGCCGTCAATGTGTTTGTAGTGCATTGAGGTTTGTGATGGTAACGTCGAAGGTACTTTTTATTCTTCTTTTAATAAAATATTGAACCCCATTTGTTCGAAATGGTGGTCATTCGTAAAGGCTTTTGTTATTGCATAGCGATTCATAACCACAAAACTTGCACAATCTGTCAGTCCCCATTCTTTATCCGTTCTGTTAGAATATAATCCCCATGCCTCATTGTAAATTTCTTTGTTTATTTCCACCACTCTGATATTTTCTGACAACTGGATAGAATTGATAAGTTGTATAGCAGACGACCTCCATGGAATTTTACTTAAAGAATTGGCTACTTCAACAATCACATAATCTGTAACTATAAATTGTATGTTATCGTGCAAAAGAATGTCTCTAATATTTTTAGCTTTTACATGGAAAGCATCCGATTTGTTAATTAGAGTCTGTGTATAAACTATAATCCTTTAATAAATAAAGAGAAAATGCTATAATTGCGGAAAAATCAAAACAGGAGGAAACCTTGAAACTACTGAACGATTTAAAGCTGCAATTTGAAAAA
>JACROQ010000196.1 GCA_016214375.1 Nitrospirota bacterium
ACAAGATCATCAGCCTGACTATTATGCTGCAGAAGGAGGTGGCCAAACGCATCGTGGCATCGCCCGGGGGCAAAGATTACGGCATGTTATCCATTGCCCTCCAGTTCTATGCGGTCCCCGCTATTGTCTTTCAGATACCGCCCGGGGCCTTTTTCCCTGTCCCTGAGGTCGATTCTGCGGTCCTTAAGATCATCCCGCGGGAAAGGCCGGCAGTGGAAGTCAGGAGTGAGCCCCTCTTTTGGTCTGTCATCAAATCGGCATTCTCTCATAGGAGAAAGACCCTCGTTAATTCACTCTCCATGGCGGGTTTCCCCAAGGAGGTTACAGAGCGCATCTTGCACACGGCCGGCATCGCCCCTTTGGTACGCCCTGAGGAGATCGGCATGGAGGCGTGGGGTAAGATCGCAGACGCCTTGTCAGAACATCTGCCGGCAGGAGTTCCCATTCCATAGATGAGGCATTCGAGAAATCTCCCATCTTGTCACCCTGAGCGGAGCGAAGGGTCTGATAACGGCATGATTTATCAGATTCTTCCCCTTCACTTTGTTCAGGGTCAGAATGACACCAGTGGTTGAATGGGCGATTTCTCGAATGCCTTACAGATTGAATTTACTCCCTGGAAATGATAGATTATTGGCGTATGGGTGAAGAGTCCCTTCTGATTATACACTTGGGCGGAGTTGGAGAGATCGGTCTCAATATGACCGTCTTCCAATACGGTGAAGACATTATCGTCGTTGACGCCGGACTGATGTTCCCCGAAGAGGAGATGCTGGGGGTTGATGTCGTCATACCGGATATCACATACCTTCTACAGAACCGGGAGAAGGTGCGCGGCATTGTGATCACCCATGGACATGAAGACCATATTGGCGCCCTTCCATACGTATTGCGGGAGCTGAACATCCCAGTCTACGGGACCGCGCTCACCCTCGGCCTTATTTCAGAGAAACTCAAAGAACATGACCTCGATGATAAAAGCACCCTGATCCCTGTCAGACCCAGGGAGGTCATCCGGATAGGGGCCTTCTCCGTAGAGTGTATTCGTATAACCCACAGTATCGTGGACGGAATCGGGCTTGGGATCACCACCCCTGCAGGCCGTGTCATCCATACAGGAGACTTCAAGATCGACCAGACCCCTGTGGATGGGGAGCTGTTGGACATTCACCGCTTCAGTACTTATGGGGACATGGGGACCCTTGTGCTGTTGGCTGACAGCACCAATGCAGAAAAGGAGGGTTACTCGCTCTCAGAGCGTGAGGTCAGCATCGCCTTTGATACGATATTCGCCAGTGCAAAAAAGAGGATCATTATCGCAACATTTGCCTCCAACATACACAGGATCCAACAGGTAGTCGATGTCGCGTCCAAATATAACAGAAAGGTTATCTTAAATGGACGGAGTATCGTCAACAACTCAAGGATAGCGGTAGAACTTGGATATCTGCGGTATCCATCCGATGTCACGGCGACGATAGAGGACCTCGCCACCTTACCGGATGATCAGGTGGTGCTGGTGACCACAGGAAGCCAGGGCGAGCCGATGTCATCCCTCGCCAGGATGGCCATGGATGACCACAAGCAGATCAAGGTCCTGGAGGGGGACACGGTCATCCTCTCCTCAAGATTTATCCCCGGCAATGAGCGTGCGATCGGGAGGGTGATCAACCACCTGTTTCGCCGCGGGGCGAACGTCTTCTACGAGCAGGTCTCAGACATCCATGTATCAGGCCATGCCTGCCGGGAAGAACAGAAGATGATGATTAATCTGGTAAGGCCGAAATACTTTATCCCTATCCATGGGGAGTACAGGCACCTCGTATACCATGCCCGGCTGGCAGAGAACCTCAATATCCCGCGGGAAAATATCTTTATCCTTGAAGACGGTGAAGTGGTCCGGTTTACAAAGGATGGCGGCGCCAAAGAGGGAAAGGTAGAGTCAGGGAGGGTCTTTGTAGACGGCAAAGGGATAGGGGATGTGGGAAATATCGTGCTGAGGGACCGCCAGCACCTGGGGACAGACGGCATGATCATCGTAGTTCTGGGCATCGAAAAGAGCACAGCGAAGGTATTGGTCGGACCGGAGATCATCTCCCGCGGCTTTGTTTATGTAGAGGCGTCCCAGGAGTTTATCGAGGAGCTCAAGACCGTGGTGCTCACACTCCTGAACGAGATGGAAGAGGAGCTCAAACAGGAATGGGTCGTCGTAAAGGATCGCGTAACTGCCGCCTTAAAAAGGCATATCAAGAAAAAGATAGAGCGGAGACCCATGATCATCCCGATCATTATTGAGATGTAACCAGACAAGAAATATGGATAATAAGAAGTCAGAAAAGTCGGAGGAGAAAAAGAGGTGGGCTGAAGAACTGCGGGGTATCGCTTATCTTGCGATCTCCCTGCTCCTGCTTGCAAGCCTGATCACCTACAGCCCTGATGACCCCTCGCTGAATTCTGTGTCAACCAGCCCGGGCATAAAAAATCTGACCGGCCTCCTGGGGGCATACACCTCGGATATCCTCTTCTCCCTCTTTGGCGGAGCGGCCTATCTCTTTCCCCTGACCCTCTCCATCATGGGCTGGAAGAGGCTAAAGGGGGAGAAAAGGACCTCTGTTGCAGGAAGGTCCATAGGTTTTGTACTGCTTCTGCTCTCTCTCCCCGCCTTTTTACACCTCCACTTGGAAAGAATCTCGGTATCCATCAAGGGCGGCATCCCGGCCGGGGGCCTGCTGGGCGACATGATCACCTCGGCCCTGACCGGTTGCTGCGCCTTTTTCGGGGCGCATGTCATCACGTTGACATTGGTCATCATTTCCGCTCTTTTGACCACAGGCATCACCCCAAGCAAGCTGATCTTCTCTGCCGGGTTTAAGATAAACAGGCCATTCCTGTGGGTCAGGAATACCCTCTTAAAAAGAAAAGGGAAGAAACGGGGGAAAAAAATTGCTGCGGGCCTCGGGATAGAGGCAGACCCTTTTATGGCTCCCGCTGTTATCGAAGAACCGAAGATTATCGAGCAGAGGCCTGTCGAAAAACTCCCTCCACAGCAGGAACATTTTGAATTTATGGACACGACCCCGGACGGCGCCTACAGGCTGCCGCCCCTGGCCCTCCTGAGTGATCCCCCGCCCACGGTCAGCAAGGTCAACAAAGAGGACCTGCTGATGAACTCCAATGTCCTGGAGAAAAAACTCCTCGATTTCGGGATCGAAGGCCAGATAGTCCAGGTCCATCCAGGCCCTGTAATCACAATGTATGAGTTTGAGCCGGCGCCCGGGGTCAAGATCTCCAGGATCGTAAATCTCTCGGACGACCTGGCCCTGGCAATGAAATCAGGGAGCGTGCGCATTGTGGCCCCCATCCCGGGGAGGTCTACGGTAGGCATCGAGATCCCGAATCATGAGAGAGAAGACGTCTATTTAAAAGAGATCATCGCCTCTGAGCCCTTCAGGGCGGCCAAGTCAAGGCTCACCCTGGCCCTGGGCAGGGACATCTCCGGTAATCCTGTGGTCACAGATCTTGCCAGGATGCCGCATCTTCTGGTTGCAGGGACAACAGGCTCGGGCAAGAGCGTGGCACTCCATCTGCTGGAGGACGTCGGCTTCTATTGCATCGACAACGTGCCGGCCGCGCTACTCGGCTCGATCATCTCCCAGATCATCGCCACCGGGGATCCGTTCTACGAGAACCTGGCAGTCGGGGTGGATGCCCGCAGCCGCGCGAGCGACCTCGAATCCCTGCCACATCTGGTCCAGCAACTGCGCAGCCA
>JACROQ010000197.1 GCA_016214375.1 Nitrospirota bacterium
CTGTAATCCAAATAATTATTGAACTATCTGCTTGTCCAACTCTTTTTCATACTCTTTAAGGATGACCCCTTCAATCATTTCTCTTGCTTCATTATTCAATGGGTGAGCAATGTCTCTAAAGGATCCATCTTTTCGCTTCCGGCTTGGCATGGCCACAAACAGTCCACTATTGCCTCTAATAACCTTGACGTCCCTGATGATGAAAGAATTATCAAATGTAACGGTTACATATGCCTTTAATCTTTCTTCATTTACCGGGAAAACTTTGACCTCTGTAACTTCCATGTTGGCCGCCTCCTCTAAGTTTGGTAATTGATTAGTAAGAATACGGGGAACTCTGGAGAGATCTCACAATCCATGACCTCCATCCATCTTTTTTTACCATTATGTTGGCTCTCTCTGCGCCGCTTCGGTCTCCAAAAATACCAAAAACTGTTGACCCACTGCCTGACATCAGTGAGCACATCGCCCCACAGGCAACCATCTTTTCTTTAATTTCTCTGATGATGGGATATCGTTTGGTCACCACCTCCTCAAGGTCGTTAAAAGGCTTTAACCATATCTGATCTCCTTCAATCCTTAAGCCATTAGGCAGAGAAATTTTAATATGGCCGTCCCCTTTTGTCAACTCAAATTTTGTCCCTTGAAACGGTCCAATCCAGTCAGGACTCGCCGCATGGAGCCTCTCATTGTCATTGTGATCACAGGTGACCTGGCTATATGCCCAGGCAGTAGATATTTGGATTCCCGGGTTTATGAGTAAAAACCAGTCATCGGTGTTCCGGGACAGCGATATCAACTCATCTCCCTTCCCATATCCTATAGCAGCAGGGCTATTTAGAAAGAACGGGATATCACTGCCGAGCTCCCTTCCAATGGCCATAAGTTTATCGTTTGGATAATCAAGTCCCCACAGGATGTTTAGCCCGAACAGGGTAGCCGCCGCATCGCTGCTGCCGCCACCCAACCCTGCGGCTACGGGTATCGCTTTTTCAAGTCTAATCTTAGCCCCGCCTTCTATTCCTGAAAATTCTTTAAACCTCAAGGCGGCCTTATAGACCAGATTATCATGGCCGGAAGGTATTTCAGGGTGTGAACAGATCAGTTCCAGTCTTTCAGACTTCTCTATAATGATCTCGTCCCACAACTCTACCATCTGCATGATGGTAATAATGTCATGGTATCCGTCAGACCTCTTTCCTTTAATATGCAAAAGGAGGTTTATTTTGGCGGGTGTCTTTAAAGCTATTCTGGCGGGGAACCCCTTCACTCCTCGTCTCTCGAAATATTATATTTGGCAAGCCGATATCGAAAAGACCTGAAGTCAAGGCTGAGAAGCTCTGCGGCATCCTTTTTAACCCATCGGGTCCTGTCCAGAGCTTTTAATAAGAGGTCCTTTTCTATATCCTGAAGCAGTCCTTCGAGATCCATCCCCTCAGAGGGGATATCCATAGAGAAGTCCTTTTTGTGCGGTACTCCTCTTTGAAGGCCTTCCTCAATATGCTTCAGTTCTATTACAGGGCCACTTCCCAGTGTTATGGCACGCTCTATGACATTCTCTAATTCCCGGACATTTCCATTCCACAAGTGAGCCGTCAGTCTCTGCATGGCTTCAGGAGATACCCCTTTTACCTCATGCCCCAGGATACGGCAATATTTGGATACAAAGTGTTCTACCAGAAGGGGTATATCCTCTTTCCTCTCCCGAAGCGGGGGCACTTCAATCGGGATAACGTCAAGTCTGTAGAACAGATCTTCCCTGAAACTTCCTTCTGCCACTGCCTTTTTAAGATCCTTATTGGTAGCCACAACAATTCTAACATCAATTTTTATATCCTGATTGCCTCCAACCCTTTTAACAGTCTTATCCTCCAGGACACGTAATAATTTTACCTGAAAGTTCTGTGGAATATCCCCTATCTCATCAAGAAAGATCGTTCCACCGTTCGCCGTCTCAAAGAGACCATCCCTTGCTGAAATGGCGCCGGTAAATGCCCCCTTGATATGCCCGAAAAGTTCACTCTCAAAAAGCCCTTCGGGAATCGCACTGCAGTTTATGGCTACAAAGGGGCGGTCTTTTCTGTAGCTATAATTATGTATCGCCCTGGCTACCAGTTCTTTCCCTGTCCAGGATTCCCCGGTTATTAAGACATCGCTGGGACTATCCGCAATCTTGACCATGATCTCAATAATGCGCACAATGGCAGGACTTTTCCCAATAATACCGCCTATCAATCCGGAAGCGGTCCATTCCTGGATCTTTCTTTTAAGAAGGAGATTCTCTTCCCGAAGCCTTCGCTTCTCTAAGGCATTTCTTACAATAAGCTTTATCTCTTCAACCTTAAACGGCTTGGTAATATAATCATAGGCCCCTTGTTTCATCGCCTCTACAGCCGTCTCTGTTGATGCATAGGCTGTCAGGATGATTACGACCGTCTCAGGAGAGCACTCCTTTACGGTCTTCAGGACATCCACCCCCGTAATATGGGGCATTCTTACATCTGTAATCACAATGTCATAGGCCTTCTGTGCGATGTACTCAAGGGCCTCTTTGCCGCTTCCTGCTGAGGTTACATCATACCCCTCTTTCTGAAGCATGATGGTCAGGAACTCCCGCATTCCTCTTTCATCATCAACAACTAATACCTTTCCCACGTAACACCCCCGTAACGATCATCTCTATTTTACTCTGCCGGAATATAAAGTGTAAACTGGGTCCCTTTGCCGGGCTTGCTCTTCACATATATCCTGCCATTATGTCCTTCAATAATCCTATGAACAATGGCCAACCCTAATCCTGAACCGCCTTCTTTAGTGGTATAAAATGGAAGAAATATTTTATCAATAATCTCTTCATTTATTCCCTCCCCGCTGTCCCGGAAGATGATCTCCGCCCCTTCTATCTTATTGGATATCCCTTCAAACCTTTTCATCCCGCTTCGCCTTGAAGAGACTGTCAATACCCCTCCGTTGGACATAGATTGTATGGCATTCAGAGAAAGATTCCAGAAGACCTGTGACATCTGGTGAGGATCAACAGGGAGGACTAACTGCTCTTCTTTAAACTCTGTCTGAATAGAAATATTAGAGCTCCTGAAGTTATCACTATTTTTCAACAGATCTATGGTATCTAATAAAAGGTCATTAATATTCATAAGCCTTTTCTGCAGAGGAGTCGGTTTAGCATATATTAAAAACTCTGTTATTGTGGTATTCAGCCTGTCCATCTCGCGAAGGGCAATCTCCATCAGACGCGCATGATCCTCCTTCAGGGATAACTCTTGCTTTAAGATCTGCATTGAACCACTGAGTGATGCAAGGGGATTCCTTATCTCATGGGCCATTCCGGCAGCGAGCTCTCCTATCATCGCCATCTTCTCCCTCTTTTTTACCTCCATTTCCATCTCTTTTATCTTGGTGAGGTCCTGAAAGATACCAATGATCCCTTTGCTATGTCCACTTTCATCTTTCAGATGAGATACATTAAGCCCAAGGGTTATCTGGACACCATCCTTTCGGGGCACCTCACTCTCGAATCGATAAATGGGGAGTATACTCTCTACATTATTGAGAATGTCTTCTAATTTATTTGCCGGTAATACCTCCAGGTATGGCCTTCCCCGTACCTCCTCCCATTTGTAACCGGTAATCTCTTCAGCCGCCCGATTGAAAGAGGTAATCCTGCCCTGCTCATCGGTTATCAACAGGCCTGTACTCATACATTGGGCAACATTTGCGTTAAAGGCCTGAAGTTCTACAAGGTCACTATCCTTTGCCCGCAGTTCTTCTCTCATGCGTCTCAGGGTCTCTACACCACTACTGCTTAGATAGGCTACAGCAAAGAAGGCCACGATGTGAAGGGTCAATACATAAAGGAAGGTCTTGCCCGGCAGAGTCGTCTCGGACAAAAAAGATAGTGAATTATAGTACTGGAGATCTGCAATAGTTCCATAAAAAATACTTGCCGCTGATGCCGCTGCGAGGGCCCCGGAACGATAGAGCATAATCGCCGCCGGTATAATGGAAAAGAGATAGAGGAATACAAATGGGCTCTCTATCCCTTCAGTCACCGATACAAGGACTGTTATAAGGATGATGTCCCCAACTATCTGTAAATAGGTCGATGTTTTAAGGCTTACACGTTTGAAAAGGATTGCATATATCAGTGTAAAGAGATAGGTAGCAGCAATCAGGAAATAAAAGGTGGGTACTACGAAGGGGCCTTCTTTGTGCCTTATCCCCAAAAACAAAAAAGATCCCAGAAAAAGGGTGACAACCGTCACCCGGGTGACCATGAGCCATCTGAGTTTATTGTTTAGTTCTTCCAACGGATATTGCCCGTACGCCTACCCAATTGTACCTGCAAGCTTGAATATAGGAAGGTACATAGCGACGACTATAAACCCAATTACGATCCCGAGAAATATCATTAGCATGGGTTCAAGCAGTGATGTAAGGGTTGAAACTGTAGAATCGACCTCTTCATCATAAAAATCCGCAATCTTAGATAACATGGCATCCAGGGCACCGGTAGTCTCGCCCACGGCGATCATCTGGACAACCATCGGGGGGAAAACCTGGGTCTGCTCCAGGGGCTCAGCTAAGGTTTTTCCTTCACTGATGCTCTGCCGGGTAGCAACGAGCGCCTCTTCTACAACCTTATTACCTGCTGTCTTAGCCACAATGTCCAGGCCATCAAGGATGGGCACCCCACTGCTTATAAGTGTCCCCAATGTCCGGGTAAACTTTGCTACGGCAATCTTTCTGACAAGCAAACCAAAAATTGGGAGACGCAGGGCCAATCTGTCTACTGTCCTCCTCCCACTTGGGGTCTTGTAATAACGGTTAAGTCCAAATATTATCAAACCAACGGCACCGATAATAATCAGTATATTGTGTTGCATAAAATCACTTGCCCCTATAACCATCCTTGTTGGCGCCGGAAGTACTCCACCAAAGTCGGTAAACATTTTTGCAAAGATAGGAATAACCCATACTAACAACACCACGATAACTACCACTGCAACGGCTACAATGGTAGACGGGTATGCCATTGCAGACTTTATTTGCCGTTTAAGCTTTATGCTTTTCTCTATATATTTTGAGAGCCTGTTTAAAATAGTATCCAGTATCCCTCCTAACTCACCTGCGGCAACCATATTAACGTATAAGTCGTTAAATATCTTTGGATGCTTTCTAAGGGCATCTGCATAGGTAGAACCGGCCTCAACATCTTGCCTTATATCATTAATTGATGATGCAAATGTCTTGTTTTCCGTCTGTTTGGCCAATATGTCCAGACATTGGATAAGCGGCAGACCTGCATCAATCATCGTTGCAAACTGCCGGGTGAAAACCACAATATCTTTATCCTTTACGCTCGCCTTAAAGGGTAGATTAATATTGAGTTTCTTGGTCCTTGTTGAAACAGATGTCACTAAAATGTTCTGTTTTCGCAAAGTGGAAATGGCTTCATCTTTACTCTTAGCTGTCATCTCACCTTTTTGTCTTTTTCCGTCCCGAGTCCGGCCTGTCCATACGTATGTTTCCATTATTTAACCCCTCCGCTTACCATACCCCCTCTATTGATCATAGCTATCAATTCATCCGGGACAGTGGACCGTCCTATCGCCTCATCTTTTGTGATTAAACCGCGGGTGAAAAGATCATAGAGCGACTGGTTCATTGTCTGCATACCCAACTTACTCTGCCCTGTCTGCATGATAGAATATATTTGGTGAATCTTATCCTCTCTGA
>JACROQ010000177.1 GCA_016214375.1 Nitrospirota bacterium
ATCTGCTTCCTGATGAGCTCCCCCTTCTCTTCTTCAGAGAAATCCCGCCCCTTTTCTATCAGGTGCATTAACAGCGGATTAGCCCCCTTGAATATGGGATCAAACCAGGCGAGATTAAACCACACCTGCAGGTCCAGGAAATCCTGTGGAGTAAACCTGCGGCAGGCCCTCTCAAGCATCTGTGGATTGGGTTCATAACCCCTCTTCTCCAAGAGATCTCTGTATCGCGGGTACACAAACAGCATATTGTCCCAATGGAGTGAGAAAAAGTTGTTGAGCAGGAATAGTTTGTCCTGTACCGTAAGCTCGGCGGCCGGCTTCAGGGTCATTTCCAGATATTCATCGGTAAGCCCATGATCCGTATAGTTCAGTATCTGCTCCATCAATGAGGGGACTATATTAAACGTCTGCTGGATAGAGGGATAGCCTTCTAATATGGCCGCCATATCATAGTAGTCTTTTATCCCGTGGAGCCTGACCCACGGCATGATAAACTTGTTGGTTGTAGGGTCTTTATAGTACGGCTGGTGCATGTGCCATAAAAAGGCTATGTGTAATGGACGGTCTTTCACCTGGAAATCCTGTTCTGTCATTCTGAGCGCAGCGAAGAATCTGACACTTCAGACCCTTCGCCTTCGGCTCAGGGTGACATTTTCATGCCCCGGAGGGACATGAAGGTTCACTTCTCCTTGCTTTCCCCCTGAAACTTATAGATGATCTCCCCCTCTTTTGCCAATCCCAGATTCTCCCGCGCCAATGCCTCGATAGAATCCGGGTCTGTTTTAAGGGCATCCACTTCCTCCATCAGTTTCTTGTTCTCTGTGTCGAGGCGGGATACATCATTCTGGATACGGTTGTATTCCCGCTTCATAGTGATATATTTTACCACCCCTAATTCGCTGAAGATAAATGACAAAAGGAGATAGGAAGAAATAATAACCGTGCCTACTGCCAGGAGTATCTTTTTATGCCGCCTGATAAAACTCGAACCCCTGGTTCTCACTGTAGAAAAGCCCTCTTTCCTCTAAACAAGGCCGTCTCGCCAAGTTCTTCCTCTATCCGGATCAATTGATTGTACTTGGCCATCCTGTCGGTCCTTGAGAGGGAGCCGGTCTTGATCTGTCCCGTATTACATGCCACCGAGAGGTCTGCAATCGTCGTATCCTCTGTCTCGCCGGAACGGTGAGAGATCACTGACGTGTAGCCGGCCCTCTTGGCCATCTCAACGGCGTCGAGGGTCTCAGTCAATGTGCCGATCTGATTGACCTTGATCAATATGGAATTGGCAATCCCCTCGCTGATCCCCTTCCCCAATAATTTTACATTAGTCACGAATATATCGTCACCCACCAGTTGGATCTTCTTACCCAGCCTCGATGTCAGGAGCTTCCATCCGTTCCAATCCTCTTCTGAAAGTCCATCTTCAATGGAGAGGATCGGATATCTGCTTACCAGACCCTCATAAAAACTGATCATGTCTTCAGAGGACCGGCCTCCGCCCCCCTCCCCTTTCAGAATATATCTGCCGTCTTTATAAAATTCACTCGATGCGGCATCCAGTGCGATCCATATATCCTCACCCGGCCTGTAGCCTGCGCCCTCGATACCCATGAGGATCAACTGGATCGCCTCTTCGTTGGATGAGAGGTTCGGCGCGAAACCGCCCTCATCCCCCACCGCGGTATTATACCCCTTCTTCTGAAGGACACCTTTTAACGTATGAAAGACCTCAGTCCCCATCCGGATCGCCTCAGCGATGCTGTCCGTTCCTGCGGGAACAATCATAAACTCCTGCAGGTCCAGGTTATTATCTGCATGTTTACCGCCATTCAGGATATTCATCAGGGGAACGGGAAGCTCACGGGCGCCCACCCCTCCGATATAGCGGTACAGCGGGAGGGCCGTATCCTCGGCGGCCGCCCTTGCCACGGCAAGAGAGACACTCAGTATGGCATTGGCGCCCAGATTCTCCTTGTTCTCAGTCCCGTCCAGTTCCAGCATGATCTTGTCAATCAGAACCTGCTCGGCCGCATCGACCCCCTTGATGGCAGGACCTATCTTATCAATGACATGAAGGACGGCCTTGCAGACACCCTTGCCATGATACCGGCCCTTTTCCCCATCCCGCAGCTCTAAGGCCTCCTTCTTCCCCGTAGATGCGCCGGAGGGGACAGCCGCACGCCCCAGCACCCCGCTCTCCAGGATCACCTCTGCCTCGACGGTCGGATTCCCCCGGGAATCCAGTATCTCCCTTGCAAAGACATCGATTATCTCACTCATCTATTCCTCCTCGTTTCCTGTAGGGATACTTCCCATATTTTCTAATAGAAAATATGGGAAGTATCCCTTATTTCGTAAGTCTCTTCTTCAGCATCTCGTTGACCGCTGCCGGGTTGGCCTTCCCGCCGGAGAGCTTCATCACCTGCCCTACAAAGAACCCCAGCAGCCGGTCTTTCCCGCCTCTATAGCCCTCGACCTCTTTTGGATTCTCTATAATAACCCGTTCAATATACCCCTCGATCTCGCCCTCATCTGTAATCTGGACCAGTCCCTTTTCCTTTACGATGACATCCGGGTCCTTACCGCTCTTATACATCTCTTCAAACACTGTCTTTGCGATCTTCCCGCTGATGATCCCCTCGTCCATCATCCGTATCATCCGGGATAATTGTGCCGGCCTGAGCAATGACTCATCTACATCCACCCCGGATATCTTTAACTCCCTCAGCAGGTCTCCCATAATCCAGTTACTGATCACCTTGGGCTTATAGTATTCTTTGATACACTCTTCAAAGAAACCTGCAAGCGACCTGGAAGAGGTCAACACATGGGCATCATAGGCTGGAATATCGTATTCCCTGATAAACCGGTCCCTCTTCTCCTCCGGCAGTTCAGGCAGGCGCTTCCGGATCTCTTCCTGCCACTCTTTCGATACCTCTACAGGCACAAGATCAGGTTCAGGGAAGTACCGGTAGTCATGCGCCTCCTCCTTGGACCTCATTGAGACCGTTACTCCTTTATCCGTATCCCATAGCCTTGTCTCCTGCACCACCCTGCCGCCGCCCTCCAGGATATCAA
>JACROQ010000089.1 GCA_016214375.1 Nitrospirota bacterium
GATCTCCATAGGCATAATCCTGCGCTGCCTCCCCCACAAAGATATGGCGAGGCACCCTCCTCATCGCGAAGAGGACCCTCGGGTCTTTGATCCCGCGCGGGATAAGCTGTTCATCCACCATCCTGTTACGGAGCTCTTCAAAATCAGCCATTAGGATATGTTCCGGATTTTTCCTGCGAGAACAGATTCCCATCCCTGGAGGGTCTTTAATGCATTGTATTCCGTAAGATCAAGCCGCAAGGGGGTTATGGAGACCTTTTCCTCTTCGATAGCAGAAAAATCGCTGTCCTCTGTCTTCTCCCATGAAAGCCTGCTCCCGCCGATCCAGTAATATTTCTTGCCTCTCGGATCCACCTTCTCAATAATGGCATTTTCATCATAGATCCTTTTTCCCTGCCGTGTCATCTTGATCCCCTTGATCTCTTTTATGTCCAGGTTGGGGACATTCACATTGAGGAGCACACCAGGGGGGAGCAAACGTTCTTTGATCTGTAACGCGAGGAAGACGGCAACCTTCGCCGCCGTCTCAAATTTGTAGTCCCCTTCCGCCACCTGAGAGACGGCAAAGGAGGGTATCCCAAGAAGCGTCCCCTCAAACGCAGCAGAGACCGTACCGGAATAGGTTACATCATCCCCCAGGTTTCCGCCCTTGTTGATCCCGGAAACTACGAGATCCGGTTTCTCAGACAATATCCCGTTGATGGCCAGATTAATGCAGTCGGTCGGGGTGCCGTTCACACTGTACATCTTGTCTCCAAGCTGTTCCAGTCTGAGGGGCTTGTGGAGGGTCAGTGCATGACTCGCTGCATTCCGCTCTCTGTCCGGGGCTATGATATAGACATCGCCGATACTTCTTAAGGCATCGGCTAAGACATGGATACCGGCTGAGTGTATCCCATCATCGTTGGAAACCAATATCAGCATGTCAAATATGGTCGGGGCGAGCCGACTTGAACGGCCGACCACTCCCACCCCAAGGGAGTGCGCTACCAAACTGCGCTACGCCCCGAAACCCTGTTTACTTCAGCATGGTTAGAACTACCTTCAGTTCATCTACCACTTTTTGGATAACGGCGGGGTTATTGTTGGTTTGCTCCTGGAGTCTCTTCCGAGCCCCAGCGATAGTAAACCCTTCCTCATAAAGCATCTTCTTAATCTTCAAAACGGCATCGATGTCCTTCTGTTCATAGACCCTCTGGCCTCCCCTGTTCTTCCGCGGGGCCAGCATCGGGAATTCCGTCTCCCAATATCTCAGAACATAAGACTCTAATCCGGTAATTTTACTCACCTCGCTGATCTTATAAAACAACTTCATGACAACAGGCTTTTTCATTCTGACTTCTGACTCTCGAGACTTTCAACTTGTGGCTTCTGTCCGTTCACATACTCTTTAAAGATATGGCTTGGCCTGAATGTAACCACCTTCCTCGGCGATATCCCGATCTCCTCCCCTGTTTTCGGGTTTCTCCCTTTCCGCTCGCGCTTATTCCGCACCACAAAATTTCCAAACCCCGCAATCTTTACAATCTCGCCATTCTTCAGGCTATCCTTCAGGGTATCCAGCACAAGCTCGACAATATCCATCGCCTCTTTCTTGGATATCCCGATCTTCTCATAAAGCTCATTGGCAATATCGACTTTCTTCACAACCCCTTCCCCCCCAATCTATAATAAATCTGATGAACTCGTAAAAAGTCCTCAGAGTCACCCTGAGCGAAGCGAAGGGTCTGATAACCCATTGTTTTATCAGATTCTTCGCTTCGTTCAGACGCCGTCCTGAACGAAGTGAAGGAATGACAAATGGTGCTTCTGGCGATTTTTTACGAGTCCATCAAATCTAACAGCTTGAAAATATTATAATAAACAACGGCCGCTGTCAAGAAGATAAGACAGTGACGATTTCAGGCTGATATTTCCCCTCCCGGAGCGCCTTTTTGTTATACATCCAGATGCCACCGTAACATAAGAACATGGACAACAGACCGAATACGGCCGCCCATGCGTCTGTCCCGCCGATCCCCTTGCCGATTACCCCGCCGGTCACGAAACTGATCAGGGGGACAATATAGGTAATAAAGGATGCCTTTAAGAAGAGCTTGGGCTGCATGGCCACCTCGACCCGCTCCCCGACATGGGCCCCCAGCATGTTCTTTGCCTCGATCACCGTGTTACTCCCCACATCGCCCGGCTTGCACATGGACTTGGAGGCACACCCCTCACAGGAACTCCCGCGAACAGCCCTGACCTTTGCCATCCCGTCAAAGACTTCGACAACGACCCCCTCTTCGATCATCCTGTTATCCATGATAGTCCCCAAGGCTGAAGCCGGCCATAAAGGCCGGCGCTACTCTGCTACCTCTCCTCCTTATCCTTCAGCAGCTTGTATTCAATGCTGTCCACCAATGCCTGCCAGCTTGCCTCAATGATATTCTCTGAGACGCCGACCGTCCCCCACTTCTTCTGTTTGTCACCCGATTCAATCAGCACGCGAACCCTCGATGCCGTCCCGCTCAATCCCGTGAGCACCCTGACCTTATAGTCAATCAGATGCACCTCTTTCAGCGCAGGGTAAAACTTCTCCAATGCCTTTCTCAAGGCGTGGTCTAAAGCATTGACGGGGCCATGCCCGTCTGCGGCCGTATGTTCAATCTCCCCATCCACCTTCAGCATGAGGGTCGCCTCAGAGATCGGGGCCTCGTCTTCTTTTCTCTTCTCCACGATCACCCTGAATCCTATCAGATTAAAGAACCTCTTGTGCAGGCCTAAGGAACGCTTCATCAGCAGTTCAAAAGACCCCTCTGCCCCCTCGAACTGATATCCCCTGTCCTCCATCTCCTTTAAGACTTGCAGGACCTCCTGCAGTTTTGGGCGGTCTTCCTGTTTTACGATAATCCCATACTCCCCTGCCTTGTGCAGAATGGTGCTGATACCGGAATAGTCGGATATGAGGGTCCTCTGTATATTCCCAACATCCCCGGGCCTGATATGTTCATAGGTGGTGGGCTTTTTCCTGACGGCATGGACATGAAGCCCCCCTTTATGGGTAAAGGCGCTGTCGCCTACGTAGGGCTGACGCCGGTTGGGCGGGATATTGGCGATCTCACTGACAAAGTGGGACACCTCCCGGAGCCGCTGTAATTGCTGATCGGAGATACACCCGATTCCTAATTTCAGTTTCAGGTTCGGTATGATAGAACAGAGATTCGCATTTCCGCACCTCTCGCCGAGACCATTGATCGTCCCCTGGACCAGTGTCGCCCCTGATTCCACGGCGATGATGGAGTTTGCAACGGCCACATCAGAATCATTGTGGGAATGGATGCCGAAGCGGAACTTGACCCCGCGCCGGGTCTCCCTGAATATCTTTCTCATCTCCTCCGGCATCGTGCCACCGTTGGTATCACAGAGCACGAGCCAGTCTGCACCGGCCCGCAGGGAGGCCTTGAGGGTCCGGATGGCGTATTCCGGGTCTGACTTAAACCCGTCAAAGTAGTGCTCCGCGTCAAAGAATACAGACCTCCCTTTAGACTTCAGGTAGGCAATAGAGTCCTCGATCATATCGATATTCTCTTTGAGGCTAATGCCGAGGGCCTCCTTCACCTGGAAGTCCCAGCTCTTCCCCACAACAGTGACATAGTCTGCATCTGCCTCGAGGAGGGCCTCTATCGTGGGGTCTGTCTTTGCGCTGGAGGACGCCTTTCGCGTACTCCCGAAGGCGACGATCTTTGAGGTCTTCAGCGAAAGTGACTTGACCTCTTTAAAGAATTTGGTATCCTTGGGATTCGCCCCCGGCCATCCCCCTTCGATATAATGGACCCCCAGGCCGTCTAATTGCTCGACGATCCTCAGCTTGTCCTCAAGGGTAAAGGAGACATCCTCAGCCTGGGCGCCATCCCGGAGCGTTGTATCATATATCTCAACCTTCTTCATCTAAAAATCCCCCTGCCACATTGCTGTCATTCTGAGCCCTTCGACGATGCTCAGGGTAAACTCCGCGAAGAATCTGACACGAAGTGTCATCCTGAGGGCGAATGCCCGAAGGATCTGCTTACCCATTGAGCCCTTATGCATCAGACCCTTCGCCTTCGGCTCAGGGTGACATGCTGGATTTTCATACCCCTCTGTGAGCTACTTCCCCTCCAACTCAAAGGCCTTGTGCAGTGCCCTGACCGCAAGCTCCGCGTACTTTGCATCGATCACGCAGGATATCTTGATCTCTGAGGTGCTGATCATCATGATGTTAATCCCCTCCTTCGACAGGACAGAAAACATCCTGACCGCAACCCCCGAGTGGGACCTCATCCCTACACCCACGACCGAGACCTTGGCAATATCTTCCTTAACCTCTAATTCCCTGGCCCCAATGTCCTTGACGACATGGCGCATCATCTCTATGGTCTTCTTAACATCCGGACGGGGAACCGTGAAAGAGATGTCTGTCAGAGACTCCTGGCTCACATTCTGGATGATCATATCGACTACAATATTTGCGTCTGCCACAGGGCCGAATATCTTTGCGGCAATCCCTGGTCTGTCAGGTACGCCTATAATCGTGATCTTTGCCTGATTCCTGTCACAGGTCACGCCGGAGACCGCCACCTTTTCCATATCTGCATCCTCCTCTGTCAGGAGTGTACCACTCCCCTCTTTAAAGGTCGATAATACCCGTAACTTGACCCCATATTTTGCCGCATACTCGACAGACCTGTTCTGTAAGACCCTGGCGCCAAGGCTTGCCAATTCGAGCATCTCTTCATAGGAGACCTTGTTCAGCTTCCTTGCCTCAGAGACGATGTTGGGATCCGCGGTAAATACCCCCTCCACATCGGTATAGATATCGCACAGATCGGCCTTCAGGGCCGCTGCGATGGCCACAGCGCTCAGGTCCGATCCCCCTCTCCCCAGCGTGGTGACATCCGACTCCCCGCTGATACCCTGAAACCCTGCAATGACCGGTATGATCCCCTGTTTCAGGGCCTCGCGGACCCGTTCACCTCCCACCCGCTCTATCCTCGCCTTGGTATGAAAACTATCCGTCACAATCCCTGCCTGCCGTCCGGTAAAGGCCTTGGCAGGATATCCCATACTGTTTAATGCGATGGAGAGAAGGGCTATGGTGACACGCTCACCGGACGAGAGCAGGACATCAACCTCCCTCTCTGCCGGCGCCTCAGAGACCTCGTGGGCAAGGGAGAGGAGCCTGTCTGTCTCCCCGCTCATGGCAGATACGACCACAACCACGTCATGGCCCTCATCACGCGTCTGAGCCACCTTGCGGGCAACGTCCCTGATCCGCTCGACATTACCGACGGACGTCCCGCCATATTTTTGAACAATCAACATAATCGTTCGGTTGGGGACACTTCCCATATTTTCATGTTTGAAAATATGGGAAGTGTCCCTACTTTCCTATTAGCCTGTCAATCAGCCGGGTCCCATCCTCGACAAAAACAGCGCTCTCAGAGGCGCTTGCCTCATCATAATGCCTGCCGGACTTTGTCGTCTCTGCGCTGTCATACAGGATAAACGGGACAGGCTCCGGCGTATGCGTCCTGATACTGACCGGGGTCCAGTGGTCACACAGGATCAGGAGCCGGAACGGGCCCTTTGTCCTCATCCCTTTCAGGATAGTCCCCACCACCTTTTCATCAAACTCTTCTATGGCCTTTACCTTTCCCCTGACATCCCCGTTGTGACCCGCCTCATCCGGGGCCTCCACATGCACGTACACAATGTCCCTGGTCTCAAGTTCTCTTAAGGCATATTCCCCCTTGCCCTGATAATTCGTATCCAGATAGCCTGTAGCGCCGGGGACATCGACGATATCAAATCCCGCATACTTACCGATCCCTCTCATCAGGTCCACCGCCGCGATCATGGAGCCGTTCAATCCATATTTACTGTAAAATGTCTGTACCCGGGGCGCCTTACCCTGTCCCCAGAGCCAGATCCCATTGGCCGGCTTTTCTCCTCTCGCAAGACGCGCCTTGTTCGTTGGATGGGATGAGAGGATCCGCAGGGCCTTCTCCATCATATCCTTCAAGGCATCCACACCTTTACCCATTGGAAAGCGGCCGGCGAGGGGCTTGCCTGTAAAATCATGGGGGGGCGTACACTGAACGTCCGTCTCTCCCCCCTTCCATACAAAGAGGTGCCTATAGCTGATCCCCGGATAAAACCGGAAGAGATCACTCCCCAGCGCCTTATCCAGGCTCAATATGAGTTCTCTCGCATCACCCGTACTAATATGGCCGCCGCTGTAGTCCGCCATGACAACATCCTCTGAAAGATCAGAAGAGATATAGTCACCGCCCCTGGTCAGGGTCACCAGATTACACCGGTAGGCGACATCCTCCTCAGAGAGTGCGACACCGATGCTCGCCGCCTCAAGAGGTGAACGGCCCGTATAATATCTGGCCGGATCATATCCGAGCAGGCTCAACTGGGTCACATCGCTTCCCGGATAGAACCCATCCGGTGTGAGTTTCACCCTGCCGACGACCCCTTTCCCTGCAAGGGTATCCATGTTCGGTTTATGGGCCGCCTGAAGGGGGGTCTTGTTATTCAACTCAGGAACCGTATAATCCCCCATACCATCACCCACAAGAACAATGTATTTCATGATATCACCCTTCAAAAATCAAAATGTAGTGAATGGCTTCTTTTATTCACTATTCACTATTCACTATTTCAATATCCCAGCACCCTCAACACCTCTCCCTTGTCTGCCTTGACCGTCACAGGCCGCCGGGAGAGGTTGATCGCCATCTCCGTATCCTTGAGTCCATGACCGGTAAGCGTACACACCACCCTCTCGCCGCCGGCGAACAGCCCCTCTTTATTCTTTTTGATAACCCCTGCCACAGACGCGGCTGAGGCCGCCTCGCAGAAGACCCCTTCCAGGGAGGAGAGCATCTGATACGCCTCCACGATCTCTTCGTCTGTCACCATACTGATCTCCCCCTTGGATTCGGATGCCGCCTCGACCGCGGTCCTCCATCCCGCAGGATTTCCTATCCTTATCGCGGTCGCAATGGTCTGGGGGTTCTCGATGACATGCCCGAGTACAATAGGAGCGGAACCTGCCGCCTGGAATCCCATCATCTTCGGCAGACCGGAGATCTTCCCCATCTTGCAGTACTCCCTGTAACCCATCCAGTAGGCCGTGATATTGCCGGCATTCCCCACGGGGAGGAAGTGGTAGTCCGGATATCCCATGAGATGATCGCAGACCTCGAATGCCGCTGTCTTCTGCCCTTCCAGCCGGTAGGGATTGACCGAGTTGACAATGGTGATCGGATATTCGTTTGAGATGCTCTTGACAATCGTGAGGGCCTCGTCAAAATTTCCCTCGATCTGGACGACGCAGGCATGATGGATCATCGCCTGGGCCAGCTTCCCGATTGCAATCTTCCCCTCCGGGATTAGGACAAAGACCTTGAGCCCGGCGCGCGCCCCATAGGCAGCCGCCGACGCCGAGGTATTCCCGGTGGAGGCGCAGATGACGGCCTTGGCCCCGGCCTCAACGGCCTTGGATATGGCCATCGTCATGCCGCGGTCTTTAAAAGAACCCGTGGGGTTTGCCCCTTCAAATTTCAGATAGAGCCCGATGCCGGGATTGATCGCATCTCTGAGATTTCTGCAGGCAATAAAAGGGGTATTCCCCTCGTTCAGGGTAATCACCGGTGTCTTCTCTGTCACCGACAGGTGTTCCCTGTACTGTTCTATCACGCCTTTCCAGTGCATAAAACTTTCCCCACTTTTCCTCAATCTGTCTTCTTGCTTCTTACTTCTAACTTCTTACTTCTGACTTCTTTATTTCCCTTCCTCCACCCGTATCATCATCGTCTTCTCAGACACAACGGGGAGCCTGTCTATCTCCTGAAGGGCGCTCCTGACATCTCTCTCAACGGCCTCATGTGTCATCATAACCAGCGGGACATTCCCCCCCTCTTTTCTTCCCTTCTGTATGACTGAGGCGATACTGATCTTATGCTCACCAAGAATACCCGATATCCTTGAAAGTACCCTGGGCATGTCCTTGCCACATCAATAATATCCGCCACGACAGCGCTTCCTGCAGGAAGGGCACCGGCGCCTTTTCCATAAAACAGGGTAGGGCCGACGGCGTCTCCGGTGATATAGACGGCATTAAATACGCCATCTACTGTCGCAATCAAGTGGTTATTGGGTATCAGAGTCGGGTGTACCCTGCCCTCGATGCTTCCATCCCTCATCTTCGCAATCGCAAGAAGTTTCACCTTATAGTTAAACTCCTTTGCATAACTGATATCCAGAGGTGAAATCCCGGATATACCCTCTGTGTATATCCTTTTAAAATCCACGGGGGTGCCAAAGGCGATGTTAACCAGGATCGAGAGCTTATGTGCCGCATCGATCCCTTCGATATCAAACGTAGGGTCCGCCTCTGCATATCCAAGTTTCTGCGACTCTCCCAGTGCCTCTTCAAACTCTTTGCCTTCCTCCGTCATCTTTGTCATGATAAAATTTGAGGTCCCATTGACGATCCCGTATATCGACTCTATCCTGTTGGCCGCTAATCCTTCTCTGATAGCCTTAATAATCGGGATACCGCCGCATACACTCCCTTCAAAGTAGAGATCAACCCCGCGGCGCGAAGCCGCATGGTACAATTCCTCGCCGCTAACAGCAAGGAGGGCTTTGTTCGCAGTGACGACATGCTTCCCATGTTCAATAGCGCTCAGGATAAAGCCCTTTGCCGGTTCAAATCCCCCTATCACTTCAACGACAATATCCACATCAGGATTTCCAACAATCTCTTTTATATCTGT
>JACROQ010000198.1 GCA_016214375.1 Nitrospirota bacterium
ACGGAGTACATGTTCAGCGTTCTGGGAAAGCCGATCCTGATATTGCGGAGTGCGGCGTCTCCGGTAGGGGGGGTAGGAGGGGCAGGAGGTTGTGAAGTCCTGCTTGAGAAAACCTCTTTTGCGGCTGTCTCAGAGAGGTCAGGATACATCTTCTTAAGCTGATCCATCTTCTTCTTGATGGATTGCACCTCCTTGACATCTTCAGCAAGCCCCTTTTCACAGGTGGCGATGATATACCGATGGGACTTGTAATTTGGCGATGAATTGGTAGATTTGTGAATTGGTGAATTGGAAAATTTGGAAACTGGTCTTTCTATATCTATAAATGTACGCTGACAGTCGTTCCGGCAGAAGTGGCATCGTGTAGACTCATCTCTTAATGCGCTGAAGCTGACCTCCTCGGCAGCGTCTAATCCGATAAAACGGGTCTTACCGTCCCCCACCACGCGGATGGCCTCAAGCGCAACCCCAATAGCCCCGCTCTCTCCGGTGTATTTATGGACATAGATGGCCGCATCCGGGACCCTGGATTTTATAAAGTCAACCTGTGCCTTAACCGCGGCAAGGTTGTGCTGTGTCCCGCCCTGCAGGACAAACCTCTTTCCAAGCCTTCTCAAATTTGGTTCCTGGACGACATAAAGCCATATATTCTTGGGAAGTACATGCGCAAGTCCGGCCATGATCTCTTCCCTCTCCCAGCCCTGTTGCTGGAAATTGACGATGTCTGATTCCAGAAAGACGGCACAGCCATAATGGAACAACGGCATACGTTCCGCCATGAAGGCCTTTTCTGCAAATTCTCCGACATCAAATCCAAACCTCCCGGCAGTGCTTTGAAGAAAATATCCATTTCCGGCAGAACATTGCGTGTTGAGCTTAAAATCCCGTACCTTGCCGTCTTTAAGAAAGATCACTTTGATATCCTGTCCGCCCACATCCACAATGACATCGACATCGTTGAAATAGTAGAGGGCAGATTGAGTGTGGGCCACCGTCTCGACGAGGGCGATATCTGCATTAAAGCACTCCTTAAGCATGTCTTTTGCGTATCCCGTAGTCCCAATACCCATGACTTCAAGATAGGCGCCTTGAGATTCCACTTGTTTCCTCAGATCTTTTAATATCTCTTTGGTGTCGTCAATCGGGTTTCCTTTTGAGAGCCTGTATGATCTGGCAAGGAGGTCCCCTTCTTTAGAGAGGAGGACACCCTTTGTGGAGGTAGACCCGCCGTCTATACCGGCATAGGCGCATACGATCTCTCCCGGTGAAAACCTGGAAGGGGAGAAAGGCTCTTTACTAAACTCTTTCAAAAATGCATCGAGCTCTTCGGGCCCTCCGGCAAGGCCGCTGATCCCCCCCGTCAGATAGGATTTCTTGCCATCCACTGACAAGTGTTCTTCTAACTCCTTTGTCCCTTTGTATCTGCCGACCATATCCTCCTCACTCTTTCCATACAGGACTGCCCCAATAGCAGCGTAATACTGGGCATTCTCAGGGACATAGATGAGATCTTCAGCCTGGACACCTTCCGGGATGGTAACCCCCCGCTCCGCCCACATCTTCGCGATATGGAATTGCCAGGCCTCCCGGAGGGCCGGGATGAAGGTGTTTGGTCCGCCCAGCAGCAGGACGTGGGGTCTTAAAGTATTCCCTCTTGTCAGGACACTCAGATTCTGCTGGACAATGGCCTCAAACAGGGAGGCCATCAATTCCTGAGAGGGTATACCCTGTTTCTGGAGGCCATTAATATCCGTCTCTGCAAACACCCCGCATTTCCCTGCTACCGGATGAAGCCTCGTATTTTTATACCCGAGGGCACTTATCTCCTGGAGCGGGAGATTGAGCTTAGCCGCTATCTTATCAATAACAGCCCCGGTGCCGCCCGCACACTTGTCATTCATGCTGGATAATTTTCTTTTACTCCCCTTTTCCGGGTCCTCGATCCAGATAATGATCTTTGCGTCCTGTCCACCTAATTCGATGGCTGAACCTGCCTCAGGGTGGAGTTTCTCTACAGCAAGGGAGACGGCGTTGACCTCCTGGACAAACTTTGCCCCAAGGAGAGGGGCGATGGTTCTCCCCCCGCTTCCCGTAATAAAGATCCTGAACTGTTCGAAGGGAATGCCAAAGGTCTTTTCTATCAGAGAGAGGAACTCGAGGACCTTGTGGTGCTGCCTGGTTTCATGCCGCTGGTAGTCGTACCA
>JACROQ010000182.1 GCA_016214375.1 Nitrospirota bacterium
AAAAAGGGGGAACTCAGATGGGAAGGGTAAATTTTCAATTTACATCAGAGTCTGTAACAGAAGGACATCCTGATAAGATAGCAGATCAGATCTCAGATGCTGTCCTGGATTCAATTATTGCCAATGACCCCATGTGCAGGGTTGCCTGTGAGGCGCTTGTCACCACAGGCCTTGCCTTTGTGGCCGGAGAGGTTACCACTCATACCTATGTCGAGATACCTGAGATTGTCAGAGAGACCATCAGGGAGGTTGGATATACACGGGCCAAATATGGTTTTGACTATGAGACCTGTGCCGTTCTGACGGCGATACACTCTCAGTCTTCGGATATTGCAATGGGGGTTGATACCGGCGGCGCCGGAGATCAGGGGCTTATGTTCGGCTATGCAACAAATGAGACAGAAGAGTATATGCCAACCCCGATCCTGCTTGCCCATAAGCTCACTAAAAAGCTCTCAGAGAACAGGAAAAAGGATATCCTTCCGTATCTGAGGCCGGATGGGAAATCGCAGGTTACTGTTGAGTATGTGAATGGCAAGCCCCAAAGGGTCTCAACGGTCGTTATCTCCACACAACATAGTCCGGACATTACCCTTAAGGAGATACGTGAGGATATGATCGAAAAGGTGATCAAACCTGTCATCCCGACCCATCTGTTGGATGAAGAGACGATTACGTATCACATCAATCCCACCGGCAGGTTTGTTACCGGCGGCCCGCAGGGGGATACAGGCCTCACCGGCAGGAAGATTATCGTAGATACCTATGGGGGCGTGGGCAGTCACGGCGGTGGCGCATTCTCAGGAAAGGACCCGACAAAGGTAGACCGTTCTGCCTCTTATATGGCCCGGTACATCGCAAAGAATATCGTGGCTGCCGGGATAGCGGAAAAGTGCGAGGTTCAGCTTGCCTATGCCATTGGCGTGGCAGACCCGGTTTCCATACTGGTGGACTCCTTTGGGACGCGTAAGATCCCGCAGGAGAAGATTGTAAAGCTTGTGAGGGAGTTCTTCCCCCTGACCCCCAAGGGGATCATAGAGCACCTGCAATTGCGAAGACCTATCTACAAAAAGACAGCGGCTTACGGACATTTTGGAAGGACAGAGCCTGAGTTTACCTGGGAAAAGACAGATATTGCAGAGCCGTTAAGGAAGGCGGCGGGACTATAAAAGTAAGGGTTCAAGGGGTCGAGGGTCCGAGGGTTCGAGTTTTTGTTTCACTTGAATCCTGGAACCCTTGAATCCTCGGACCCTAATTTAAGGAGACTACATGGATTACGATATTAAGGACATTAATTTAGCAGACAAGGGAAGGCTTCGTATCGAGTGGGCAGAGCAGAACATGCCTGTGCTGAGGCTTATCAGGAATCGGTTTAAAAAGGAAAAGCCATTGAAGGGGGTCAGGCTCTCTGCATGCCTTCACGTAACCACTGAGACAGCCTGTCTCGCAGAGGCCCTTAAGGAAGGGGGGGCGGATGTGGTGTTATGTGCATCAAACCCCCTGAGCACGCAGGATGATGTTGCCGCATCCCTGGTCAAATACTTGGATATCCCTGTGTTTGCGATCAAGGGTGAGGATTACGAGACCTACTATAAACACATCTATGCGGTATTAGACCTCAATCCTAATATCACAATGGATGACGGGGCTGACCTCGTTTCAATTCTCCACTCCAAGAAAAGGTCCCTGCTCTCGAGTGTGGTAGGCGGGACTGAAGAGACAACCACAGGGGTGGTAAGGCTGAAAAGCATGGCCGATAAAGGTGTGCTCATGTACCCTATTATTGCCGTGAATGATGCGATGACAAAACACCTGTTTGATAATAGGTATGGGACCGGGCAAAGTACGTTAGACGGAATCACAAGGGCCACCAACCGGCTCATTGCCGGCACTGTGTTTGTAGTGTCCGGTTATGGCTGGTGTGGAAAGGGCGTGGCCATGCGGGCCAAGGGTCTGGGCGCTGATGTTGTGGTCACAGAGATAGACCCCCTGAAAGCCCTTGAGGCAGTCATGGACGGATTCAGGGTCATGCCGATGTCAAATGCCGCAAAGATAGGGGACTTCTTTGTAACGGTTACCGGGGATATCAGCGTTATCAGAGAAGAGCATTTTAAGACGATGAAAAATGGCGCCATCGTCTGCAATTCAGGACATTTTAATGTAGAAATAGACATCCCGGCACTCAAGAAACTCAGCAAGAAGAGGAGGATGATCCGGGAGTTCGTCGAGGAGTATACCTTAAAAGATGGCAGGCGTATTAACCTTCTTGGCGAGGGGAGGCTTATTAACCTGGCCGCTGCAGAAGGACACCCATCCAGTGTAATGGACATGAGCTTTGCCAATCAGGCCCTTTCGGCAGAATATATTATGGAAGGGGGGGGGGAGCTTGAAAGGGATGTCTACCCTGTTCCGGAAGAGATTGACCGGAATATTGCCAAACTCAAGTTAGCTGCCATGGGGATCAAAATAGACAGGCTGACAAAGGAGCAGTTGAAATATCTTGCCTCTTGGGAGATGGGAACGTAACGGCAGTGAATTGACAGCCTTGCAAAAAGTCTTGGCAGCGGACGGCTTTGTAAAAAGCTCCATATGCAAGGCGCGCAAATCCTGAGGAATGAGGCGTACTTTTTAGGTACGCCGCAATGACGAAGGATGCAGCGCAACGCCGCAGATGG
>JACROQ010000183.1 GCA_016214375.1 Nitrospirota bacterium
ATCCTCAATATTCTGATTTTACAACTCCCATCAACGGTATTATTGAAGACACGAACAGTGTGTATATCATGGGTCTTAATCTCGATTTGGATAGCGGGTTATCCCTCGATGGAAGCTATAGCCGGTATGATTCCAAGGGCAGCAGCACAGGCATTCCTGATGTGAGTTATGTGACAGACATCTATGAATTAAGCGCCTCTTACAGTCTCAGCAGAAAGATTGACGCCTTCCGTCTCAGCCCTGTCCGCAGATTAAAAGACATCAGGATTCAGGCAGGGTATTCTATGGAGAGATATCAGAGGACGGACTACACCCTGAATAATTTCCCGGATACCGGCACAGATACATTTTTAGGAATCCGAGAACAGGATTATGATTTGCATGTATTTTCTCTATCGCTCAACCTTTATTTTTAAAGGAATCCTTCTTAGAGGCATTCGAGAAATAACCCATCTTGTCACCCTGAGCGGAGCGAAGGGTCTGATAGCGTCATGATTTATCAGATTCTTCGCTTCGCTCAGAATGACACCCGTGGCAGTAAGGACTATTTCTCAAATGCCTCTCTTACATTTTGTACTTGACTTATATATTTTGATTCGTTAGTATTCTGGCTTAAATACTGATGATACCGGATGGGAAGATTCGCTGCAAAGATTCACTGCAATGCACAGTTATCTTTTTTCTACTTAAACCTATAAGGAAGGAGGTGAGACTTTATGACAAAAGCAGAATTTGTTGATGCAGTACAAAAGGCGGCAAAGGGGTCTTCACTCAGCAAAAGGGAAACAGAGGATTTAGTAGATTGCATTTTTGATGTGTTGAGCAAATCTATTAAGAAGGATAAGAGATTTGCCTACCCGGGATTCGGGACCTTCTCAGTACGGAATCGCAAGGCGAGGGCAGGCAGGAATCCGAGGACAGGAGAACCTATCAAGATCAAGGCAAGCAAGAGCGTATCATTCAAGGCTGCCCCAAAACTAAAAGGTATGGTGTAACCATTTATATACTCGATGAAGAGGGGGGTCTTTCTTACGGAGAGACCCCCCTCTCTATTTTTTTGCTGAGACCTTCTGCCAATCCTCTAAAAATTTCTTGATCCCTATATCCGTAAGGGGATGATGCGTCAACTGGAGTAATACCTTGTACGGAATTGTGGCCACATCTGCACCCATCATCGCCGCATCCACCACATGGAGCGGATTTCGGATACTGGCCACGATAATCTCTGTGGTAAATCCATAATTATCAAAGATAGTCCGTATCTGGCCTATCAGATCCATCCCCACATAGGAGACATCATCAAGCCGGCCTACAAAGGGGCTGACATAGGCGGCGCCCGCCTTTGCCGCCAGAAGGGCCTGGGATGGGGAGAAGACAAGGGTCACATTCGTCCTGATATCTTCCTGGGCAAGTCTCCGGACCGCCTTTAACCCCTCAGGAAGCATGGGTATCTTGATGACGATATTCTTGTGGATGGAGCTGAGGTCCCTGGCCTCTTTGATCATGCCCTCGGCATCTAAGGAGATCACCTCTGCACTGACCGGCCCATCAACAAGGGTGCATATCTCCCGGACAAGCTCCCGGAATTCCCTGTTTTCTTTGGACACCAATGAGGGGTTGGTCGTCACCCCGTCAACAAGGCCAAGGCTTACAGCCTCCCTGATCTCTGATACATTGGCAGTATCAATAAAAATTTTCATGGACATCCTCCTCTGGCAGGTTGTTGAAAAAGTCCGACGCGCTGTCATTCCTTCACTTCGTTCAGGACGGCGTCTGAGGAGCCGAAAGCGACGAAGAATCTGATAACCCTTTGTTTCCCTCAGGAGTCAGATCCTTCGCTTCGCTCAGGATGACATGCAAACAGACTTTTTCAACAACCTGCTAATTTTGCTCTAAGACCTCATCCAGCAGTTCCACCGTATGTTTTACTGTAGCAGGATATCCTGCCCTCTGTAAAGAGTCTTCTATATGGATCTTACAACCCGGACATCCTGTCGCCACGATCTGTGAACCGGTCCGTCTGATATTCTCTGCCTTCCTTGCCCCGATATCCGATGCAAGGTCATAATGGTAGAGGCTGAATATGCCGCCGAAGCCGCAACACGCATCGGCCTCCTCCATCTCTATAAACTCGACCGTGGGAAGAGCGGTGAGTATCTTCCTCGGGGACCTATAGACCCCAAGCCCCCTTTTCAGGTGACAGGGGTCATGGAAGGTCACCCTCCTCTTCTCTGTCCCGCCCAGGACCTTCCCGATCTGAAGATCCCCCTTGACAGACTCCAGGACAAATTCATGGATATCTATGATCTTCTCTGAGAACTCTTTTACCTTCCTGAAGCTGCCGTTTACGGATTGACTGAGCAGGACAGGATATTCCTTTTTCAGCGTATGCCCGCAGGTGGCGCACGATACAATGATGGCGCTGACATTTAGGGGAGAGAAGAGATCCATATTTTTCTGAGCAACCTTTCTTGCGGTCTCAACATCCCCGAGGAATTGGAGCGGGCTTCCGCAGCAGTATTGTCCTTTGGGGATGACCACGTCGTAGCCGAGCTTGTTCAGCGCGCTGATCGTCGCCCGGCCGATGTCCTGCGTGCTCAGGTCTATCACACACCCCGGATAAAAGGCCACCCTCCCCTTTGGCCTTTTGCTCTTTGTCTTTACTATTTCAGGATATTGGGAGGTCAGCGGCCTTCCCCCTGGGGCAGGGAGCTTCCGTTTTATGCCATTCCTTACAAAGGGCATGAGAGAGACCAACGGACCTTTCAGGGGCATCCCTTCATATATCCCTATAGGAATTGCAGCAAGCCTGACCAGGATGGAGAGGGGCCACCGGGACCCCACGACGAATTTAGAGGCAATCCTCTCAAAGATATTCAGCCCCCGCGCCTCAGCGATCTGGGCCCGGGCCGCGAATATGACCTCCCCGATCCGAACCCCGCTCGGACAATTCACATCACAGCTCAGGCATCCTATACAGGAGGTGATGGCCTCTTCAAACCTGCGGGAGGCCGTGATGCGTCCGTCCAACACGGCCCCTGCCAGGGTAAGCCTCCCCCGCGCCACCATCGTCTCATCTTTGGTCATCGCATAGGTAGGGCATCCGGCCATACAGACACCGCACTTGATACACCTGGATATCTCATCTTTCAGCGAGGCCAAATGGGTGTATGTCTTATCCATGACAGCCTCGTAAAAAGTTTCGACAGCGGACGGCTTCGTAAAAAGCTCCATCACCCACAAAAGTGGGTACCCGAAGGCGCGCAAATCCTGAGGAATGAGGCGTACTGGTAGTTACGCCGCAATGACGAAGGATGCAGCGCAACGCCGCACGACCCATTGCATTACTTCGTAGCAATGGGTACCCCGCTTTTTACGAACCCGTCATCCATAGGCAAGGAACTCCCTCAGGAACCTCCCTGTATAAGACCTCTCCTCTTTGGCGACATCCTCCGGCGTGCCATAGGCAACCACCTCCCCCCCCTCATCGCCGCCCTCGGGCCCAAGGTCTATGATATAGTCGGCATTCTTGATGACGTCAGGGTGGTGTTCGATGACAACCACGCTGTTCCCTGCATCCACCAGCCTGTTCAAGACGTCAAGCAGTTTCTGGATATCCGCAAAATGGAGCCCTGTTGTCGGTTCATCGAGGATATAGAGGGTCCGGCCTGTGGCACGCCTCGACAGCTCTTTTGAGAGCTTGACCCTCTGGGCCTCTCCGCCTGAAAGCGTGGTTGCAGCCTGCCCGAGCTTGATATAGTCGAGGCCGACCGCCCTTAACGTCTCTAATTTATGCCGGATTACAGGGATAGGCTCAAAAAAGTCTATCGCCTGAGCGACCGTAAGGTCGAGCACCCCGGCAATGTTCTTCCCCTTATACTTTATATCCAGGGTCTCCCGGTTGTATCTCTCCCCCTTGCATACCTCACACGTCACGTAGACATCCGGCAGGAAGTGCATCTCTATCTTGATGAGCCCGTCGCCCTGACAGGCCTCGCACCGTCCGCCCTTGACATTAAAGCTGTATCTGCCGGCCCTGTAACCCCTGACCCTTGATTCGGGCAACTGCGCAAAGAGGTCGCGGATATGCGTAAAAAGTCCGGTGTAGGTCGCAGGATTAGACCGCGGCGTCCTCCCGATAGGAGACTGGTCAATATTGATGACCTTGTCAAATTCCTCAAGCCCGAGTATGGCGCCGCACCCCTCACAGGTCCGGGACCTTTTATAGAGACTGTTGACGAGATTTTTATAGAGGACTTCAAACAAGAGGGTACTCTTCCCGGAGCCTGAGACCCCAGTAATGGCGGTCAATAGCCCGATGGGGATGGAGACATCGACACCCCTGAGGTTATTTTCCCGGGCCTCTTTGATGGTCAAATACCGGGTGGCCTTCCGATGGCGTTTTGGAAGCGATATGGTGAGATCCCCCGCCAGATAGCGGCCTGTCAGGGAATTCTTATCTTTGATGATCTCTCCGGGGGTCCCATGGGCGATAATCCTCCCTCCATGCACACCGGCACCCGGTCCCATATCGATCACATAGTCAGACTCCCTGATCGTCTCCTCATCGTGCTCCACGACAAGGACGGTATTGCCGAGGTCCCTGAGCCTCTTCAGAGTGGCTAAGAGACGGACATTGTCTCTTTGATGCAGGCCGATACTCGGTTCATCCAGCACATAGAGCACGCCGACAAGGCTTGAACCTATCTGAGTGGCCAGCCGGATGCGCTGTCCCTCCCCTCCTGATAGGGTGGAGGCCTCTCTGTCCAGCGTCAGGTAATCCAGTCCCACATTGGAGAGAAAGTGAAGCCGCTCCCTGATCTCTTTCAGTATCCGCTCTGCGATGAATGCCTCGCGCCTGGTAAATCTCAATGCGTTGAAGAATTGGACTGCGGATTTGATAGAGAGCCTCGTGACCTCATCAATCGATCTCCCTTCAACCTTGATGGCAAGGGCCTCCTTCTTGAGCCTCTTCCCCTGACACGAAGGGCATACAATACCGGCATCTTCTTCGTCTCCGATCCTGATGCCGAGGCCGTCGCAATCAGGACAGGCCCCATGGGGGCTGTTAAATGAAAAGACCCTCGGGGTCACCTCGGGATAGCTGATGCCGCAATCAATACAGGCAAGCCGCTCGCTGAACAGGATATCCTCCCCGTCCACAATATGGATCACGACCACACCGTCTGCCAGCCGCAGCGCCATCTCGATAGAATCCGCCAGTCTCTTTCTCAGCCGCTCCTCTAAATCCCTTTTTAAGACGAGGCGGTCAATCACAATCTCAATCGTATGTTTCTTGTTTTTGGCCAGGACGATATCCCTCTCCAGGTCAACAACCTCTCCGTCAACCCTCGCCCTGACAAACCCCTTTCCCCTCAGATCCGCAAACTCCTTTCTGTATTCCCCTTTGCGTCCGCGGACGATCGGGGAGAGGACCTGAATCCTTGTCCCTGAGGGGAGGGACAGGGTTTTATCCACCATCTGCTCAACAGTCTGGGACGTGATCTCCTTGCCGCACTGATAGCAGTATGGATGCCCGATGCGGGCAAAGAGGAGCCTGAGATAGTCATAGATCTCTGTGATGGTGCCGACGGTAGAGCGCGGATTCCTGCTTGTCGTCTTCTGCTCTATCGAGATGGCAGGGGAGAGCCCTTCGATCGAGTCGACATCCGGTTTGCTCATCTGCTCTAAGAACTGTCTGGCATAGGTGGACAGGGACTCTACATACCTCCTCTGTCCCTCAGAATAGATGGTGTCAAAGGCAAGCGAGGACTTGCCAGAACCGCTCAGACCGGTAATCACTACAAACCGGTCTCTCGGAATAACGACATCGATATTTTTAAGATTATGCTCTCTGGCGCCCTTGATGATAATGCCCTGCTGGTCCATAGATGTTATTTTAACACAGGAATATCTCTTAATGCATCAGAACGGTGGGGGGGCCGTTTTCCCTTCGCGACTTGCCGGAGCAGTTGGGCACCTGGCTTTTAAACAATTGGGGCGAGCAGGCGGAGTCGTGGTTGCCCAATTCATTGGGCTTCCTGCAGCCCGATAAATCGGGCAACTACAGCCTACGAGTCCTCGGGGCGCCCTTAAAAGGCGTGCCCCAGGGTAAAGTGGGTCAGACACTGCTCCTCACCCACTTCTCTATCCAGCTTGCACCCAACATCCAGCCTCAGGGGACCGACAGGGGTATCATACCGTATGCCGGCGCCTGCGGTGGACCGGATCTCGGATATATCAAACTCTTTCACCTTCCTCCAGACATTACCGCTGTCCACAAAGGTCACCATCCCAAGCCCCTTGTACAGAGGGAACCGGATCTCCCCATTAAACACAACCATCATGTTTCCCCCGGTTGGACTCCAGTTCGTTCCATCGAAGAGGATGGTCTTGCCGGGTATCCCCAGCCGCTCCTGATCGTATCCGCGCACCGTATTCCTGCCGCCGGTAAAATATCTCTCAAAGATGGGGACCTCTTTGGACTCCCCAAAATTCCATGCAATCCCCCCGCGGGCGGAAAAGGCAAAGACGACCCTCTTTATGGGCGGATAGAAGAGGCTGGCCTGCAAATTAACCTTGGCAAACTGGGGTCTTGATCCTATAAGCCTTGCCGCCTCCCGGAAGGCGATACTGGAGAATGTCCCTCTGGAAGGGTTAAACGGGTCATCCCGGCGGTCTATAGTAATAGAAGGGTTAATGGTGGCCACCTCTACCTTTCCTGTATCTTCAGGGGTCAGGATGGCCTCTGC
>JACROQ010000185.1 GCA_016214375.1 Nitrospirota bacterium
ATCGAGGTGCAGTTCTGCGGCTATTAATCGCTTGATCTCTCTCAATACGGAGATCTCATCCTCTTTTAAAGTAGCAAGCCCCTTTTTGATGTTATTTAAGATCAGGTGTGAGAGGTGGCTTATCTTGTCTTCACTCAGTATCAAATTATAATGCCCCGCTCCTGAATCAGCTTATTCTTGATCATCTGGAACATCTTATTGTAATTAATGCTTCCCTGATCGATCTGCTTCGAATGGGTCTTCAATATCTCCCGCACCTCTTCGTTCAGCCTGTCTTCGACCATCATCTCTTCCGTGATCGTATGTTCTATCTTTGTGATGAAATCCCCTTTTGGGATGAGAGGGTTTACGCACTTTTTATCAATCAGCCCCTCTACCATGTTTTTTGCCAGTATGGCGATCCTCTCCTTTTTCAATCTCATGGCGGCTATTCTATCACTCTGCCAAAGTGAAGTCTATCTTTCTCTTCTCCATATCCACTGAAAAGACGCGTACCCTGACCTTGTCCCCTAAACGGTAGGACTTGCGGAGCCGGTCGCCTACCAGCCTGTGCCCCTTTTCCTCGAATCTGTAAAAGTCGTCATGGATGGATGTCATACGGACAAGCCCCTCTACCAGGATCTTTTCAAGTTCTACAAAGAATCCGAATGCCACTACACCGGAGATGACTCCGTCGTACTCTGTCCCGATCTTGTCCTGCATGTATTCCAGTTTTTTTAACTCAATGACCTCTCTCTCTGCCTCCATCGCCACCCTCTCCCGCTCAGAGGATCGCTTTGCAATATCCTGCAATGTCATGGCAAGCTGCGAACTCCTCTCCTCCTTGATTCGGTGTCTCTTTGAGGTTTCTTTGATCAGGCGGTGGACGATCAGGTCAGGATATCTTCGGATCGGAGATGTGAAGTGGGTGTAGTGCTGGGATGCAAGACCGAAGTGTCCGAGGTTTTCAGTGGAGTAGCGGGCCTGTTTCATGGAGCGCAGGAGGAGCTGATTAATCAGGGTCTCTTCCGGTTTCCCCTCTAAGGTCTTTAACAGCCTTTGGAAGGTCTTTGGCTGTTGGGGATCCACTTTGTGACTATAGCCGATGCCGGCAATAAACTCATTAAAATCTAAAATCTTGTCTTCGCTTGGCGATTCATGAACGCGGAAGATGAAGGGGAGCTCTTTACTCCCCATGTGCTGTGCCACAGTCTCATTCGCCGCGAGCATGAATTCCTCGATGATCTGATGGGCGATGTTCCTCTCTGCAATAACGATGTCTATGGTCTTACTCTGGAGGTCAATGATGATCTCGGGTTCAGGGAGGTCAAAATCGATGCTGCCTCGCTTCGTCCGTTTTGCCCGGAGTTTAAGACAGAGCTCCTTCATGAGATGAAAGGATTCTATCAGTCCACGATACCTCTCTGTAAGGCCGGCCTCCTGGTCTTCAAGGATCTTTTTGACGAGGGTATAGGTCATCCTCTCATTGCTGTTGATGATACTCTCATAGATCTTATAATTGAGGCGGTTTCCATTGGCGTCAAACAACATCTCTGCGGTCAGCGTGAGGCGGTCTTCCCTCGGGTTCAGACTGCAGATATGATTTGAGAGCCTTTCAGGGAACATCGGGATCACCCTGTCCGGAAGGTAGACACTCGTCCCGCGGAGGTATGCCTCTCTGTCTAAGGGAGAATCCCACGGGACATAGAAACTGACATCCGCAATGTGGACCCATAGCATGAACTTGCCGTCAGGCCGCCTCTCAATAGAGACGGCATCGTCAAAATCCCTGGCCCTCTCCCCATCTATCGTTACCGTGGTGAGTCCCCGCAGGTCAACCCGGCTGGTGATCATAATATCCATCACCTCGCCCGGCAGTGTCCCGGCCTCAGCGATCACCTCGCCGGGAAATTCAGTGGGAAGGTCGTACTCTTCGATGATGATCTCCGTGTCGATCCCTGGAGTCGCAGTCCGTCCCAGGACCCTGACGATCTCTCCTTCAGGGTTCCTTGTCTGCTGGGGATAGGCGGTAATAATGGCTACGACGATCTCCCCGTCCTTTGCCTTGTTGAAATGCCGCGGGGCGATATAGATGTCGTGGCACACCTTGCGGTCAGAAGGGATGACAAAACCAAAGTTCTTTCCCTTCTCAAACCGTCCTACAATCTTTTTATGAAAATGTTCTAAAATCCGGATGATCCGACCTTCCAAACGATCCCCCTTTTTGACCGTCTCTATCCTCGCCACCACCTTGTCGTTGTGCATCGCCCCCATCATGTTTCTTCGCGGGATATAGACATCAGGTTCCCCTTTGGTATCAGAGATCACAAAGCCATATCCATCGGGATGACCCTGCAAAACCCCGGTGACTAAATTCATCTTCCCCGGAAGCCCATAGCGCTCTCCCCGGATCTTGACGATCAACCCCTCTGACAGCATCTTATCTATTGTTTTCTTAAAGCCCTTCTGCTCTGTTTTGGGAATAGAGAGTACCCCGGCTAATTCCTTGAGAAGGAGAGGGCGGTATGCCTTATCCTGCATGAGATTCAGTATGTCTGTCTGTGTCAGTTTCATTGTCTTGACAGGTGCCCTTTATTTAGGATAACGTATCTACGGGAAAAATAAAAGAGGGGTTCTTATATGCCAAGACCGAAATACCATATCGTTGTCTGCACAAATAGCCGTCCGCCTGGTCATCCGAAGGGGTCTTGCGGGGAAAAGGGGGCCCAGGATGTCGCCAAGAGGTTCAGTGAGGAGCTGGAGAAGAGGAACCTGTTCGGGGGGGTGATGCTGACCGGCTCCACCTGTGTCGGGATGTGTCATGCCGGCCCGGTTGTGATCGTCTATCCGGATGCGATATGGTATCAGGGAGTTAAGGCAGGCGACGTCCAGGAGATTATAGAAGGACATATTCTCAATGGGAAACCTGTCGAAAGGCTGATGATTCCAGAGAGCGCATGGGGGTAATCAAGATACTATTTCTTGGCTCCGGGACTTCAACGGGTGTGCCGGTGATAGGGTGCAGATGCCGTATCTGCTGTTCCAATAATCCAAAGAATAAGAGGACACGCGCCTCCATCCTTGTGACCGGCGAAAAGAAAAATATACTGATTGATACCTCGACGGATCTGAGATTCCAGGCCCTGACTTACGATATCAACCGGATTGATGCGGTGTTCTTTACCCACGCCCATGCAGACCACATCCATGGGATAGATGAGCTGAGAAGTTTTAATCTGCTGCAGGGCGGCCCTATTCCATGCTATGGGAGCCGGGAGACGATGGAGGCGATCAGCAGCAAGTTTGGATATGTCTTTAACAGCGGTGGTAAGAATGACTGGACCCCGAACCTTCTGGTCAATATGATTGACGGGGTATTTGATCTCTACGGTATCCGGGTGATGCCTGTCACCATTTTTCACGGGGAGAGCATGATATTGGGGTACAGGATGAACAATGCGGCCTATATCACGGATTGCAGCGGGATGCCGGATGATTCGATGGATTCCCTGAAAGATATGGCCCTTCTGATATTGGATGCCACACGCTATCAACCTCATGCCAAACACTATGGTCTTACCCAGGCGATCGACGTCATTCAGGAGTTGAAGCCGGAACGGGCCGTCCTGACCCACCTTTCTCACGTATTTGATCATGATCAGGTCAACAGGGATTTGCCGCCAGGCATAGAGCTCGCCTACGATGGGATGGAAATTATAGTATGATGGATAGCGTCGGCATATTGTTGCCCATAAAGGGCAACGCTACGGAGGTCATAGCATCATGTGTAGCGCCGGCCTTTATAGCCGGCATATAACGCAGGTGTCATTGTGAGGAGGCCGAAGGCCGACGAAGCAATCTGATAACCCAGGAGGTTAAAAGATGATAGAGACCCTGCAGTCAGTACCCCCTGAATTTGATACCCCTACCTACCGGGATGTCCTCTCCCAGCTCGATGCCGCGGCCGAGTGGGTCCATCTCGACAGAAACATATGGAAGCGGCTGAGGCTTCCGCAACGGGCCCTCTGTGTGACGGTGCCGGTCAGGATGGACAGCGGTGATGTCCATGTCTTCCAGGGCTTCAGGGTTCAGCATGACTCATCCCTTGGCCCTACGAAGGGCGGGGTGCGCTACCATCCGGCAGTAGATCTTGGCGAAGTGGCGGCGCTTGCGATGAATATGACCTTGAAATGCGCCCTGGTCGGCCTTCCTTACGGGGGGGCCAAGGGCGGTATCCGGTGTAATCCCAAGAATATGTCGCGGGGAGAGTTGCAGCGCCTTACAAGGCGTTATACAACAGAGATACTCCCTCTCATAGGGCCTGACCATGATATTCCTGCCCCGGACGTCGGGACCAACGACCAGGTAATGGCATGGATGATGGATACCTACAGCCAGCAGCGGGGGTATGCGGTTCCCGGGGTGGTCACCGGCAAGCCTATCTGCATCGGTGGCTCGCTGGGGAGAGAGGAGGCGACCGGCAGGGGGGTGGTCTATGTCACGATGGAGGTGTTAAGGCGTCTCGGTATCAAGGCAGAGGGGGCCACCGCGGTCGTTCAGGGGTTTGGTAACGTAGGGTCCGTTGCGGCACGGTTTCTGACTTCCCAGGGTATCCGGGTGATCGGGGTCAGCGACTCGGCCTGCGGGGTCTATAACAACAGGGGGTTGAATGTTGCGGACCTGATCTCCTATAAGAAGGCGAAACATACCTTCGAGGGCTATCCCGGCGGAGAGAGGATCACCAACGAGGCGCTCCTTGAGTTACCATGTACGATCCTCGTCCCTGCGGCCCTCTCAGGCCAGATTACAGAGGATAATGCGAATAGATTGCAGTGCCGCGTGATCGTTGAGGGCGCCAACAGCCCTACGACGAGGGGGGCGGATGAGATATTGAAAGAGAGGGGGATCTTTGCGGTACCGGATATCCTCGCCAATTCCGGCGGTGTCATTGTCTCCTACTTTGAGTGGGTCCAGGATTTACAGAAGTATTTCTGGAAAGAGAAGGAGATCAACGATAAATTGCACGAGGTGATCACTACCGCATTTAACAAGGTGTTTGAGTTCTCTGCCACAGAGAATATCGATATGAGAAGGGCCTCGATGGTGAACGCGATCAAGAGGCTTGCAGATGCCCACCTGGTGAGGGGTCTCTATCCATGAGAAGAGAAGATGTCATTGTGAGCATCCGCAGGGTGCGAAACAATCTGATAACGCCGGACTGTAATCATGCAAATCTTTGTTGACGCAGATGCCTGCCCGGTCAGAGAGATCATCTACAAGGAGGCACAGACCCGCGGGGTTCATGTCACCATGGTGGTCAGTATGGCCCATGAGATCAGGGCTCAGGAAGGGATGGATGTGCTGCGTGTGGACTCTGCCTTTCAGGCCGTTGATATCGCCATCATCAACAGGGCGGCCTCAGGGGACATTGTCGTCACCTCTGACTTTGGTCTGGCCTCGATCTCCCTTGGAAAGGGGGCAAAGGTCATCTCCCCTTCCGGCAGGATATACTCGGAGCAGAGTATCGACACACTCCTTGAAAAGAGGCATGCCGCGGCAAGGCAGCGCAGGGGCGGGGGAAGGGTCAAGGGGCCAAAGGCAAGGAAACGCGTAGATGATGAGACATTCAGAGAAAATCTTATAAGACTGATCGAGGGAGGCATCAGGTAGTCGCCCAATTCATTGGGCATCTATGTAGCACATTGTAGCCCCAGGCTCACAAAGGGGCATGAAAATCTGGCGTGTCACCCTGAGCCGAAGGCGAAGGGTCTGATGCCTAAGGACATCAATGGGTAAGCAGATCCTTCGGGCATTCGCCCTCAGGATGACACTTCGTGTCAGATTCTTCGCTGCGCTCAGAATGACAGCAAGGTGGCAGGAGGATTTTCAGGTAAATAGTGATATGTCACATCCTAAGAAACCAGAGATCGGGGTTGTTCCCCCCGGCCCTCATGCCTCTGACTGGGTCAGGCGTGATGAACAGGTCATCTCCCAGTCGTATACGCGCACCTACCCCTTGGTCGTAGAAAAGGGGGAAGGCGCATTCATTGAGGATGTGGATGGCAACAAATATATCGACTTCACATCCGGGATCGCCGTCACGGCCACCGGCCACTGCCATCCTGCCATCGTTGAGAGGATCATCAACCAGTCTAAGCGGCTGATCCATATGTCCGGGACCGATTTTTATTATCCCTCTGAGATAAGGCTGGCAGAGAAACTGACAGCGATGACCCCCGGCAATCATCCCAAGAAGGTCTTTTTTACAAACTCCGGCACGGAATCCAATGAGGCCGCCATGAAGCTGGCCCGCTATCACACGAAAAGGCCCTTCTATATCTCTTTCTATGGAGGATTCTACGGCAGGACCATGGGGGCGCTCTCTCTGACAGCCAGTAAGGAGGTCCACAAACGGGGTTTTGCGCCTTTCGTCCCCGGGGTGGCGCATGTCCCCTATGCCTACTGTTACCGGTGCCCCTACAATCTGAAGGCAGGGGAGTGTGATTTTTACTGTGTCACATGGATCAGGGAAGAGCTCTTCAGGACCACTGTCCCGCCTGAAGAGGTTGCCGCGATATTCATTGAGGCGATCCAGGGGGAGGGGGGATATGTGGTCCCGCCGGACGGTTATCTGCGGAGGATGGCAGAGCTGGCAAGGGAGTTTGGCATGCTCCTGGTTGTGGACGAGGTCCAGTCTGGCATGGGGAGGACGGGTAAGATGTTTGCCTGCGAGCATGACGGCGTCGTCCCGGATATCCTGACCATTGCAAAGGGGATCGCCTCCGGCCTCCCGCTGGGTGCTATGGTTGCCTCTTCCTCAGTCATGACATGGGAGAAGGGATCTCATGCCAGCACGTTTGGAGGGAATCCGGTGGCCTGCGAGGCGGCCCTCGGGACCATAGAGCTTCTTGAGAATGGACTTGTGGAGAATGCAGCCCATGTCGGGGCCTATATCCTTTCCAGATTAAAGGAGATGAAGGCCCGCCATTCCTTGATAGGGGATGTCCGGGGGAGAGGGCTTATGATCGGGATAGAGTTTGTGCGGGAGGGTGAGAAAAAGGAGAGGGCTGTTAGAGAGAGGGATGCCATTATCACCGGATGTTTTAAAAGGGGGTTGCTCCTCCTGGGCTGCGGTCAGAGCGTGATAAGGCTGATACCCCCGTTGATCATATCCCGTGAGGATGCAGACACCGCCCTTGCCATCCTGGAAGAGACGATAGATGAGATGGAGCGAAGGTGAACGTCAGGGAACATCATGCAGGAAAATGAGATCCTTCGACATCTGGAAGAACTTCCGGCCGGGCAGATATATTATCCTTATGGCTACTGCGTGTTCATATAGCGTTAAATATTTATTCCCGTTACCAACGGGTTTCCCCCCGGGACTTCATTACAAATGCAAAACTCAACCAACTATTAGGAAGTTCCATGTACGGAAAGGATGTCTTCTAAAAGTATATATGTGTACACAACGTATCGATTTACTTCTTCTTTAAGAATAGTAGCTAGATAATTTCTGGGACTGGGTGTATGTGGCTTTTCATCCTAAAATTTTCTTGTCAAGTTGTTCAAAGTCCTTTGTTATAGAAATATTTGGTTTGTCTAAATATGAGTTTAAATGGTCTCCTTGTGTTAAACAAAACATTAAAATATTATGCAATAATTTTATTTTTGATTTGGCGTCATTTAATGTTTCCGCAGAAATGTTACCGCTACTCAAAACAACAATATATTTTTTAAGTCCTTTTGCTATTTTAATATTCTTAACTTCTTTGTCTTGACCGTTCTTGACAGTTGCCTGTTTTCCAATTATTTTGTTCGTTATATTTTTTAATTTCCCTGCTTGTTCAACTATTTCAGTCCTTTTATGACCAAGGTCTGTTTTAATGTCAAAAACTTTTTTTACAACGTTATTTTCAATAATGCAAATGTCAGGTCGGAATAAAAGAGGTCTTTTACCACTTTTGTTTTTTAGCCCCGAAATTTTAAATGATATTTGAGGGTCAACCTATATTTCAATCTCTTTGTTCTTTGGGAGCAAATCAGCACAATATTTTGCAAAAATGTCTTCAGAAATAGAAGAAATTGTATGGCTTGTACCCCTTATTGTTTTGTTTTTAGTAGAAGAAGTTTTTAAAAGTCTAGCGTCTAAGTAACTTTTTCTGATTTGATTTATAAATTCTTGCTGATGTTTCATAATTGCTCTGACTGCCATTACACCTAAAGGCAGTTTGTGAATGTCATAAGGAATTTGCTTTTTCTGAGGTTAAAGTAGCAGGATGAGATTTTGCTGTCAACAGGAATTTTGCTAAGGATGAATAGCAATGGAGACCGGACCGTTTCCATTTATTTCTCCTGCTGTTTTTCCAGGAATTGCCCAATCTCTTCGAGGAAATGTTTGAAGTCTTTCAGATCGGTTAGTCAAATTCTGGGGACACCACACTCAATTATTTCCATAACACTATCAGCGTCAGCACGTAATCAAGAAATAGGTATACTCTGTATCTCGAATAAAGAGGCGTGCAAGAGGCCATACCTCCTGGGAGAGAATTTCGTCGTAGATATTGACGCAAGGCGATTAGGCATCCTGTCGGATACGAAGGGGTGGTCCCTGTGGCGGCAGTTCATGGATGTCTTAAAACATGATATACAGGCCATAGATGATGATGGATTTGATGATAACAGACGCGCCGGCGACGGCCCTGTTGAGCCTGTAAATATTTCCTTAAAACCGCCCCTCTACTCACCTCAATCCTCTCCCGTCAAATTCCTCTTTGTTATCTCTCCCAAAGCTTTTTCAAATCACGTCTTCCGTGAATAAGTCCCAAAATATCAACACGGTGTTCTTCGATACTATAAATCAAGCGATAATCTCTCACAAAAAGTTCCCGGATATTGGGATCAGAAAATTCTGGGACTATGCGCCCCCTTTCAGAGAATCTATCAAGTGAACGGCTTGCAGTAAGGATTTCCTGAACAAATGATGCAGCATAGAACGTTGAATCACGAGCAATATATTCGGCAAGTGCGTCGAGGTCGGCGGTAGCTTCGTAAGACCAGATTACTTTTCGAGCCATTTTGACATCATCTTTTCGACTTCTTCTTGAGTATATACCCGCCCTTCCCCCACATCCTTCATTCCTCGTTCAATCTTCTGGAGGACATAGAGATGATACTGGATGTCTTCCAAAGAACAGTCTTCTGGTAAACGATTGAGAAGACCACTAACCTCTTGTTTTGCTGTCGGCATGTTCGCCTCCTTTAATGCTTATTATACCAAAACTTGAGCGTGAATCTCTGCAATATGCAACAGGAATTTGTTTTTCTGAGGTTAAGGTAGCAGGATGAGATTTTGCTGTCAACAGGAATTTCGCTAAGTATGGGGCGAGATTCCGGGGACATCATACACAATTCTTCGATCTTTGAATTGAGTATGGAATCAGAAAGTAATGACGCTTGATGATTTGATCATTTAAGGGGCAAGGTGGAGATAAACGGTGTCCTATCAAGGTTTCCTTAGAATATCATGGGGGCCGATACGCCGGAGGATGTAACAGTCTTCCACAATCTCAAATGTAAACCGATAGTCCATGGTGATACTTGCCTCCCATCGGTTTTTGTGACCTTTCATCTTCTTTAATCGCAGGGATGGGTGGCCAGGGTCTTTAAGGAGTAGGGTTAAAGGCATTGAGGTGGTTCATAAGCTTTTTAAGGCTATCAAATGTTTTTACATCTCCTTTCTTTATGGCCATATCTGCCTCTTCCTCGGCCTTTTCCCAATCAAAGTCTTTGAAATATGGAGGCAGGCTAATAGCATATTTGAGGAGTTCTACTACAGCGGCAGAACTGCTCCGTGCTTTTACAGATTTTCTAAACCGTTCCACCTCGGAGAATAGCTTATCCGGGAGGGTTATACAGAGTCTGCGAGAATCGGACACCTTAAATCTCCTTTCTTTGCTTATTATTAAAGCAGAGAGAGAAACAGGAGTCAATGATTTTAATGAAAAAGAATGAATTTCGCTAAGTAGCGATGAATGGCGATGGAGACCGGACCGCTTCCATTTATTTTTTCTGCTGTTTTTCCAGGAATTGCCCAATCTCTTCGAGGAAATGTCTGAAGTCTTTCAGGTCGGTTTACAGGATCTGGTATAGTTCTTCATCTGTGATTTCGTGATAGAAGTGGACGATCCTGTATCGCTTCCAATACTTCATTCGTATATTGGTCATAGACAGGCTTCCAGTCCTGATAAAACTTGATGACTCTTTCTTCGTAATCTGTTCTCTGATCATCATCACGGCTGTAGATTAATTGACCGTTGATTGCCTCAGATTGAATGATTACGCCGGTTTCCTGAAGAAAGACGAGGTCCAAAGAAAGTGGAGAGAATAAATCTGATAAATCAGAATAAAGTTTTTTATAAAGTTTTACTCTTTCTTTTGGATCGGAGACGGCCTGCAAAAACACGACACCGACATCAAGGTCGGCAAGTGGATCAAGATTTACTGGCAATTTATTATCCAGAAGAGCAATCCCTTCATGGGTCATGGAACCAAAAAGATAGACTGCAAGGATCGTATATCCTTCACAAATCCTGTGCAGCTCCCTTTTCTTACTGGCTTTTTCATTCGTTTGTTTCAAGACCGACATTCTCCTGCTGGCTAAATATGTAGTTCACATCCAACACAAATAATTATAGGCTATATAGATACAAGTTGTAAAGGAAATAGTCAAACAACGTTATCAAAATGTGCATCGGCTGTGATGATTGGGAGATTGTTTTTCTCTTGTATGTTTTCCTCTTGTAATTTTTATCAATCGTGATAGATTATTACGGAATCCTTATCGACTATATCTTTCATCAAAGATGTTTCTATAATTATGCAGGAAAATGAGATCCTTCGACATCTGGAAGAGCTCCCAGCCGGGCAGATATATTATGTAAGCCCCAAGCCATACATTATCCGGGGTCTTGAATATTACAGGGCTCAAAGGCTGACTCAGTTCAAGTGGTCTAAAGACTATACGGTTTTGACGGCAAAAGTGAAAGGGAGTTACCTCTATTCAGTCTCCTTTTTTATGGAAGAGAATAAACTTCGCTATGAGTGCAGTTGCCCTGCCTGGGAGCCGGCGACCCACTGCAAACATGTGATCTGCGCATTAGCCACGGTTAAGAACACCCTGAATCCCGATCTCTTTCATACCGGCAGTCAGAGTGAAAGGCACCGGGATCTCCTAAGGGCAGGCCTCCTGTCCCTTGAAAATAATACCCCTCTACCTTCTGTGATGAAAGAAAAGCTGTGTTCTATCGTGCTGGAGAGGAGATATTACAGTGGCTTTTTTGAGATCACTGTTCATCAAGATGGCAGGCCAATAGCATCGCATGGATACCGAGGCCTTCCCCCTGAACTCCACAGTATCGCTAAGGCAGGCAGTTTTTATTACAATCCTTCCAGGACACTCCTCCAGTATCTGCAGAAGCACGGGAATGTCTATCCGCTCTTTTTAAAGATTCAGGGCGAGAAGGTCCCCCTGGAATGGGACCCATCCCTTGTCTTCACTTCCAGGACAGGGATGGATGCCCAGGACGGGATGGTGACACTCAACAGGCTCTGTATCTTTAATAAAGAGGCGTGTAAGAGGCCATACCTCCTGGGAGAGAATTTCGTCGTAGATATTGACGCAAGGCGATTAGGCATCCTGTCGGATGCGAAGGGGTGGTCCCTGTGGCGGCAGTTCATGGATGTCTTAAAACATGCTGCACAGGTTATAGGTGATGATGAACTTTATGATGGGTTTGATGATGATGGAGGTGTCGGCGACGGCACTGTTAAGCCTGTAAACATTCCAATAGAATGGTTTCAGCATAACCAGTTTATGATTTTTGAAGAGTACAGGGATCACTTGAATCATGACCTCATATTGAGTGTGGACCAGGGGACTGTCTCTCCTGGGACGGCGGTGCAGGATTACAGTATGACCATCGGGAAGTATGAAAGGGAAGAAGGCAAGATGGTCTTAAAGGCCGATTGTAATCTCGGTGAGTTGAAAGGATCCACCACGAAGGCCATTTTTGATTTCCTCCCGGCTATGGCACATGGCCAGTTCATGTCCACCCCCTTAAAGGCGAAAAAGAGACGTTCGGTCCTGATCAAGACCTTTCTAAGGTTGCTGTCTGTCAGGACGAAAAACGAGGTGGAAAAGATGATCAGGGAATCCCTGTCTGAGGGTGATTTCAATAAACGCGCACTGAGGACTGAGGCAAAGAGGCTCTTAAATGGGGCCTTTTTGATGCTCAATCAAAAGACATCCAGACTCCAGCCTTATGACGGCAAATGGTATCTGATTAACAACAACAGGGAACAAGAGGCGCTGCTTTACACCATCCCGTATGAGATCTTCGGTCTTGATATATTCAGAGAAATGGAGACACACGATGCGATGACGGTATCTGCTGAAAGTCTGTACCGGCATCTCCCTTCCCTCTATTCAAGATTGCAAGAACATCATATTCCCCTCTTCTTTCAGGGGAAGCCTGTTAAGACATCCACATGGGATTTCTCTTTTGATTGCAGACGGGAGCGGGGGATCGACTGGTTTGAGGTCAGGCCTGAGATAAGGTGTGACGGAGAATTGATTGATGATGCCGCATGGCAGAGGATATTGAACCAGAATGGCGCGGTAGAGGATGAGGGCTTTATCCGGATCGTGGACTCCAATACCCAGGAGATACTGAATTCAATCGCGTCTATCTATAACGAGAACAAGACCTCCGGGAGTGAGGCAAAAGAGATTGTCCAGGTACCTCGTCTGAAGATACTGGACTGGATCTATCTGAGGAATAAAGGGGTCAAGGTCAGGCTTTCAAAAGAGGATGAAGAATTGATGGAGCGCCTGGGCCGGTTTGAAAAGATAGAGGAGAGACCCCTCCCTGATAAACTCAGGGTCAGGTTGAGGCACTATCAGAAGGAGGGGTATTACTGGTTATCCTTTCTCTATGAGCACAGATTGGGCGCCTGCCTTGCCGATGATATGGGACTCGGAAAGACAATCCAGGCGATCAGCCTCCTGGCCGGGATAAAAGAGGGGAAGGTTAGGCCGGTTGGTCCTGTCGAAGGTCCCCATCTTATAGTCCTTCCGCCGAGCCTCCTCTTTAACTGGGAGAATGAGATCAAGAAGTTCTATCCAGGATTAGAGATACATTTCTACACGGGGAAGGAGAGGCGCGCGGAATTTAAGGACAGCGATGTCGTTTTGACCACATACGGGCTCGTCCGCAGGGATATTGAGAGGCTCAAAGATATCCCCTTTCATGTTATCATCTTTGATGAGGCCCAGGCCATCAAGAATATCTATGCCGATACTACCGGGGCCGTGAGACAGCTCAAGGGGTATTTTAAATTGACGATGACAGGGACTCCGCTTGAAAATCATCTTGGGGAATATTATTCCATCCTGGATCTCTCCCTGCCCGGATTGCTCGGGGACTATGACGTTTTAAAGTCTCAGATAAAACTGGAGATATCTTCATCCCTTGAGATGATCCTCAGAAGGACAAGACCCTTTGTGTTGAGGCGGACCAAGGAAAAGATATTGAAAGAACTCCCGCCCAAGATCGAATCGGATATCTATCTGGAGCTGACCGACAGACAGAAGGCCCTTTATAAGAAGACTGTTGAGATGGTCAGGTCTACTATTGATGATGCCTATGAGAGGAAAACCCTGGCGCAGGCGAGGATCATCGCCCTGACGGCGATATTAAAGTTAAGACAGTTGTGCGTCTCCCCGAAGTTGGTTGATCCATCTGTGAATGAACCATCCCCCAAGATAGAGTTCCTCATTGACAAGTTGAAAGAGCTGCAGGAGGAGGGTCACGGCGCCCTTGTCTTTTCCCAGTTTACCTCTTTTCTGGATATCCTGGAAGAGGACTTGAAAAAGAATGAATTATCTTTTTGCAGGCTCGATGGTTCGACGGCTGTAGCGAAGAGGAAGGGGCTCGTCGAGGATTTTCAGGGTGGAGAAAGCGCCTCGATATTTCTATTGAGTCTGAAGGCAGGGGGCCAGGGGCTTAACCTCACCAGGGCCTCCTATGTCTTCCATCTTGACCCGTGGTGGAATCCTGCGGTTGAGAATCAGGCATCGGACAGGGCCCACAGGATCGGCCAGAAGAACAAGGTTTCCATCATGAGGATACTGATGCGCCATACTGTAGAAGAGAAGATGATGGAGTTAAAGAAAAAGAAGCTTGCGCTGTACAAAGCGGTCATGGAAGATTCTACGCAGGGCAGAAGGGGGTTATCGGTCTCAAAGTCTGACTTCGATTATTTGCTGACCTGACTGTATGAAGAAAATGAAAGGAAAAGGGGACAGATTTATTTTCTTAGTCTTTCTGGCTATTGTGCTGACAGTCTGGAAAATAAATCTGTCCCCTTTTCCTACTGCCCATGCTGAGAATAAGACCCCTGCCATCATCATCCCCTATGATACGATCACATCACCGGGGATCGAGGTCTGGCCGCAGGCAAAGGTGATCGCAAAGAAATTCCGGATTATAGAGCGCCCTGCAGGCGGAGAACATATCGAGTTCACAGAAGGGGACAGATACCTTGGTCTTGCCCTGACAGGGGGGGATGGAGTCGGAGTGATACGGTATACGCCCCTTGGTGAGGGGATGCATAAGATAAAGGTGAGGCTTATCCCGGCTTCAGTCTATTCTGCGGAAGAGGCTGAGATACTCATCGGGGTATGGAACCCGTCACGGCAGTTGCTGTTAGTAAGTGTCGAGGCGTTGAGAGAGAAACAGAAAGAGATTAAATTCCCTTTCATAGGCAGGATAAAAAAGGACGGCGAGAGGCGCCCGATGGAAGGGGCTGTTGACATCCTGTCGGCCCTCTCAAGGCGGTTTCACATCGTCTACTTATCCCGCGGAGACTTAGCGCAGCTATCCGGGATACGGTCATGGCTTTATCAGAATAGGTTCCCGGTCTCTCCCATCCTGATAGGGGATAACGGCATGACCCCTCTCAACAAGGTCCTGGCGGATCGGAAAAAGAATATCAAAGGGGCCGTCGTGACTGCAGGCGATGAGGCAGAACCCTTGCAGAAAGAAGGGATCAGGACATTACTGCTGGTGGAGAAGAAGAGACAGTCTGAGTACAAAGGCAAACTTAAAAAGACGACTCTGGTAACGGATTGGAAAGAGATTAAAAAGGAAATTCAATGAGCAGGGGTGGGTATCAGCATGATCAGGGTGAAGCGGGTTTATGATAAGCCTGAGGCCGGTGACGGCGCCCGATTTTTGGTGGACCGCCTCTGGCCGCGGGGGATAAAACGGAACGCCCTTCATCTGACTGATTGGCTGAAAGAAGCGGCACCGAGTGATTCCCTCCGGAAATGGTTCGGGCATGATCCGGAGAGGTGGGAAGAGTTCCGGCGCCGCTACTTTGCAGAGTTGGACAGAAAGCCGGATGCCTTGAGGCCGCTTCTGGATGCGGCTATTCGGGGTCATGTGACACTCTTGTTTGGCGCTAAGGATGTCAGGCATAACAATGCTGTCGCATTGAGAGAGTATCTGGAGGTTAAGGGAAATGGCTGATAAGCTTCGTTTACATCTGCCGCTAATGTTGATGGGGATGCTGTCCCTTCTTGCCGCGTTTGCAGGCGGGCTCATGCGTCTCGGCTGGGGTATTCCACCTGCATTCGTCAACCTGTCTGTCCTCCATGGCCCGCTGATGATCTCCGGTTTCCTGGGCACCCTCATCAGCCTGGAAAGGGCCGTGGCCCTGAAGTATCGATGGACCTATCTGGCGCCATTTCTAACGGGTGCGGGGGGCATCATCCTGATCACCGGTCTCCATTTCGCATCCGGAGTCATCCTGATCACCCTGGGGAGTCTGAGCCTTGTGTTTATCTTTGTGGCCATTTTTCGCCTGCAGGCGGCGCTTCATACCCTCATCATGGGATTGGGGGCCTTCTTATGGTTTGCCGGGAATCTCCTCTGGCTCCTGGGACTGCCGGTATACGTCGTTGTCCTCTGGTGGGCCGGATTTCTTGTGCTGACGATCGCAGGGGAGCGGCTTGAGCTCTCCCGGATGCTTCAACCCTCGCTGGGGAGCAGGGTCTCCTTTCTGGCGGCCGCCCTGATCATCTTATCCGGGATTGTATTGGCAGGCTTTTCCTTTGATGCCGGGATACGGCTGACCGGCGCAGGGATGATCGCCATAGCCCTGTGGCTGTTCCGGTACGATATTGCCAGACGGACGGTCCGGCAGCCGGGGCTTCCCCGGTTTATCGCTGTCTGCCTCCTCTCCGGTTATGCCTGGTTATCCCTCAGCGGCCTGATGGCCCTGCGCTATGGGGGCATCGCAGGCGGGGCCCGCTATGATGCCATCCTCCATTCCGTCTTTCTTGGTTTTGTCTTTGTGATGATCTTCGGCCATGCCCCCATCATCTTTCCCGCAGTGCTGGGCGTCTCCATCTCATTTAAACCCAGGTTTTATCTCCACCTGATCCTGCTGCATCTCACCCTGATAGTACGCGTCGCCGGAGACCTAACAGGCTGGTTTCCAGGGAGGCAGTGGGGAGGGTTGTTGAACGTCGTTGCCATACTCCTCTTCTTTGCGAATACCCTGTCTGCAACCCGTCTTCGTTCTCCGTGACCGGCCGTACAGAAGGAGGTGGTAACTAAAAGCAAGGCCGCTTGCATTTAGTAGCACTATACGCTACAATCGTTGCATATGGTTACAAGACACTTCTGGATGGAGAGGATAAAGCGGGCATGGGAGCATCGTTCTGTGATCTGGCTTTCCGGGGTGCGGCGTGCCGGAAAGACCTATCTGTGTAAAGGCATCCCGAAGACAGAATATTTTGACTGTGAGCTTCCTGGAACCCGCAGGATGATGGAAGATCCCCAGGCCTTCCTCGAAGATTTGCGGGGGAAGAGGATAATACTGGATGAGATCCATCGTCTGAACAACCCTTCCGAGATACTTAAAATTGCAGCAGATCATTATCCTGAAACAAAGATACTGGCAACAGGTTCATCCACCCTCGGCGCTTCTTCAAAATTCCGGGATACATTGACAGGCCGTAAATCAGAATTATGGCTTACACCGATGATCCTGGAAGACCTGAAGGATTTCAAAAAAACCGCCTTACCCCACCGTTTCCTTCACGGCGGCCTGCCGCCATTCTTTCTGTCAGAGAAACTATCCGACCGTGATTTCCATGAATGGATGGATGCCTACTGGGCTAAAGACATCCAGGAACTGTTCAGGCTTGAAAGACGTTATTCGTTCTTAAAATTTACCGAGCTGTTGATGACCCAGAGCGGGGGAATATTTGAAGCAAACAAGTTTGCCAGGCCATGTGAGGTTAGCCGTACCACTGTAGCAAATTATCTGTCGGCGCTTGAGGCGACCTATATAGTCCATGTAGTCCGCCCTTTCAGCACACATCGTTCTACTGAGATCATTTCCGCTCCTAAGGTATATGTCTTTGATACGGGGTTCATGTGCTACTACCGCGGGTGGCATGAGCTCAGGCGTGAGGATTTTGGCATCCTCTGGGAACACCTGGTCTTAAATGAGATACAGGCACACTTACAGTCCCGCAAGGTTATGTATTGGCGGGATAAACGCGGCCATGAAGTAGATTTCGTATTAATTAGAGTCTGTGTATAAACTCATGTTTTCCTTATTCCCGGACATGAAACGTCACTTGGAGGCCGGGCATTTTCTCGGTGTTTTGTGCCCTGTTGCTCATGAACAGGATACACACCCCGTTTTTTCCCGATTTTGGG
>JACROQ010000178.1 GCA_016214375.1 Nitrospirota bacterium
CCGAGGTGCATCTTGCCACCGGCTTCCAGAACATGACCTATGACAGCAAGATCTTTCCGGCAGATTTCAGGGAAGATATCTACAGCCATCTCAGGGAGAAGTGTGCTGACGAGAAAAAACAGGGCGAATCCGACGAACAGTTTATCTACAAGACCCGGAAGAAGGGATTCGGGCCTTTCAAGGAGCGGTTCTGGACACTCCCGGAGCCTGTAAAGAAGACCATTGGACAGGAGCTTGAAGACAAACTAGATTTCTTATTCAAGAAATTAAAAGTGGTCAATACCTATGCGATTGTCACAAAATATGTAAAACCTGCGGAGGAATATCCAAAATAGTACTCCGCCCTTCAGGTTAGCCTCCTCAGAAGGCCTTCATCTATTCTTCATTTACGATTGATAGAATCTGAATAAATTCACAATCAATAAATGGAGGATTAAACCATGAATACCAATTTATTCAAGCGGTCTGTGTGGGTCATTGCCATCGCCGGCATTGTCTTTGGACTGATGTCTATAGGTTATTCTCAACGGATCAGTGTTACCCACGCCGAGCCAGCGGCCGTCAGTAAAACAGGGGATCCATCCGACTTAGCCGCCGCCGAACAGTTGAGCCGGGCCTTCACCACGGCGGCTGAACAGGTCAATCCATCGGTCGTCACCATATTTACAGAGACAGAGATCCGGGGGCAGCAGCCCTTCATGGGCTCCCCCTTTGAGCAATTCTTCGGAGAAGCGCCTTTTAACCAGTTCTTTCAGGGGCAGCCGCCCCAGGGCCAGGGCCAAGGGAAATCCAGGCAGATGGGGCTGGGGTCCGGGGTCATCGTGGATGCCGATGGGATCATCCTGACCAATAACCATGTGGTGGATGGCGCTGACGATATTAAGGTTAAACTGATGGACGGACGGGAGTTCGAGGCCAGGGTTAAGGGGAGAGATCCGCAGACGGACCTGGCCGTCCTCACGATCAAGGCCAAAGACCTCCAGCCGATCCGGATGGGGAATTCGGATCAGGCGCGCGTAGGGGAGTGGGTGCTGGCCATCGGATCTCCCTTTGATCCGCAATTGGAACATACGGTAACGGCAGGGATTATCAGCGGGAAGGGGAGGAGCGGTATCGGCATCAGCCGGTATGAGGATTACATCCAGACCGATGCGGCGATTAACCCGGGGAATTCAGGGGGCGCCCTGATCAACTTAAGGGGTGAGCTCATCGGTATCAACACGGCGATTGCCACGCCAACGGGCGGGAATGCAGGGGTTGGCTTTGCCGTTCCTGCCACCCTTGCCCGGAAGGTGATGGAGGATATCGTTGAGAAGGGGAAGGTTGAGCGCGGGTGGCTGGGTGTCTACATCCAGGACATTACCCCGGAGATGGCCAATGCATTGAAATTAAACAGTGCGAATGGGGTGATCGTCAGCAAGGTCCAGGCCGACAGCCCGGCTGAGAAGGCGGGGTTAAAGGAAGAGGATGTCATTTCCCGGTTTAATGCCAAAGAGGTGCACAACTCCGTTGAACTGAGCACCTGGATAGCGGGCACTCATGCAGGGACCTCTGTAACCCTTAACGTCCTGCGGGATGGTGAGCCCATGGATCTGACCGTGAAACTGGGCGAACTCACCCCTGAGATGCAGCCACTGGCAGAGGGAAAGAACACGGAATTTACCTTAGGGCTTAAGGTCTCCAACATGACCCCTGAGCTCAGCCAAAGATATCAACTGCCGGAAAAGGAGGGCGGCGTGGTGGTTACGGGCGTGGATCCAAATGGCCTTGCGGCTGAAAAGGGGTTCAGCGAGGGGGATCTCATCCTGAAGATCAACCGGCAGAAGGTCCATTCAACAGAGGATTTCAATAAGGCTATCAAAGAGGCCAGGCCGGGAGAGGGGCTCCTCTTCTATCTGCATCGGCATGAGGGAAATCTCTTCCTCGCCCTGACGATACCGGAAAAATAACCGGCTATCGTATTGAAACGGGGGCATCCTTTGCAATGGGCCCCCGTTTTTTTTATAATAGGGTTGAAGGTTGTGTGTTATCATGCGAATACTGGTCATTGAAGACGAAGAGGCGCTGGCCCTGCAGATCCGGCATGTCCTGAATAGCGAGAAATATCTCTGCGACGTCGCCTTTGACGGGATGGATGGACTGGACAAGATTTTTGACGGGGAATATGATCTCATCATCCTGGATATCCTGCTCCCTAAGATGGACGGGATCCAGGTTTTAAAGGGGATCCGCTCAGAGGGGCTCACGGTCCCGGTCCTCCTCCTGACGGCAAAAGACCGGGTCGAGGATAAAGTCGCATGACTGGATGCCGGGGCCGATGACTATCTGACAAAGCCGTTTGCCATCCCCGAACTTCTAGCCAGGGCACGCTCTTTATTACGCCGGACGAGTGAGATCAAATCCTCTACGCTGAGGGCTGGAGGGATCGAGGTCAACACGATTACCCACGAGGTTACCTTGAGGGGGAAACCGGTTCACTTAACGGCTAAGGAATATGCGATGCTGGAATTTCTGCTCTACAATAAAAACCGGGTCCTCTCCCGCCTTTCCATTGCCGAGCATGTCTGGGGGGATACCTTTGACCTCTTTACCATGACGAATTTTGTCGACGTGCACATCAAAAATCTCCGGAAAAAGATGAACGACGACAGGGAGAAGAGGCTGATCCAGACGGTCCGGGGGGTGGGTTACATCATCAGGGATGAGACATGAAGATCGGACTCCGGCTTACGCTCTGGTATTTTTCCATCACCCTCGCCATAGTCTTAGTCTTCAGCCTGGGGACCTACTGGGGGATGAGGAGCCTCCTCTTCCGGGCCATTGACGGGGA
>JACROQ010000179.1 GCA_016214375.1 Nitrospirota bacterium
CAGCACGACGTCTCTGACCTTCTTTGCCCCCAGTTCCTTCAGGACCTCCTCTGTAGAAGGTCCAAGCCATTTGAGCGGCCCTACACGGCTCTGATAACAGAGGTGATAATTTTCCCTGAGACCGAGTTGTCCTGCGATGAGCCCGACACTTCTTTCTATCTGCCGGGCATAGGGATCGCCCTGTTCTATAAATCTCAGGGGGATCCCATGGGCGCTAAAAACGATGTGGGCGCCCCGGATATCAAGCTGATGGGAATCTACGCATTGCTGTATCGTATCACCCATGGCTCGGATGTAGGTGGGATGGTCATACCACTCACGGATGGGGCTTACCTTTATCTTATCCGCACCCAGTCTCTGCCAAACCCTGTTAAACTCATTGAGGCTTGAGCCGGTTGTGGTTGCCGAGTAGTGGGGGTAGAGGGGGAGCACGATGACCTGCCTTACAGGCGATGTCAAGATCTCTTTAACAACCTCCTCAATCATAGGATGCCAGTAGCGCATGGCGACAAAGACTTCAAAACGGCCATGCGGGGCCAGGACCTTGTTTAACGCCTCTCCCTGCCGCCGGGTCAGTTCCAAGAGGGGGGACTTGCCCCCGATAAGGGTGTAGTATTTTTGGACTGCCGGGGCCCTCTTTCGTGAGATAAACCATGCTAAGGGTTTGAGCAGAAGGCGGTTCTGGCCCATGATGTCCGGGTCAGAAAAGAGGTTGCAGAGGAAGGGTCTTACAGAGTCTAAGGAGTCGGGTCCGCCCAGATTGATCAGCAGGATGGCTGTGGACGGGGGGGGGTGTTCGGTCATATCGTCCTTGAGAATCTCATCTCCCTGCCCGGGACCTCAAGATAGACATCAAACACCATGGCGATATTCCTGATCAGGGTGCGGCCGAAGTCCGTAATCTCGATCTTGTCCGGATGGAGGATCAGCAGACCATCCTCTCTGAACGGTTCAAGCCCTGTCAATTCTTTTCTGAAGTAGTCGTCAAAGGTGATCCCATACTCCTTTTCTACGTCCTTCTTGGTGAGCTCAAAGTCGCACATCAGGCGCGTGATGATATGCCTCCTCAACAGATCGTCATGATTTAATTCATACCCCCTGTACGTGGCCAGGATGCCTGCATCCACAGCAGAGTAATAATCGTTGAGTGTCTTCTGGTTTTGTGCATAACAGTTTCCCACCATGCTGATGGAGGTGATCCCAAGGCCGTAGAGATCGCATCCTGCCTTGGTCGTATACCCCTGGAAATTACGGTATAATGTCTTCTCCTTCTGGGCCGTACAGAGCTCGTCTTTAGATTTCGCAAAGTGGTCCATCCCGATATAGACATAGCCCGCCTCAGTAAACTTCTCTATTGCGGTTTTGAGGATCTCCAGCTTCTCCTTCCCCTGAGGAAGGGTTTCCTCCTTCATCATCTTCTGGTGCTTCTTCATCCAGGGTACGTGGGCATAATTAAACATGGCTATCCGGTCCGGATTGATATCAATGACCGTATCAATCGTCCTTTGAAATGAGGTCACGGTCTGGTAGGGGAGGCCATAGATCAGGTCAATATTGATGCTATAGAATCCCAGGTCCCTGCACCAATGGACAAACCTCCTTGTCATTTCTTCAGGCTGAATCCGGTTCACAGCCTTCTGTACTGCGGGATCAAAATCCTGCACCCCCATGCTGATGCGGTTAAAGCGGAGACCTTTTAATGCCCTGAGATGGTCCAGGGTAGTCTCTCTGGGGTCTAACTCCACGCCAATCTCTGCGTCTTCATCTATCGTAAAGTGATCGGTAATGTGGCTATAGAGGGTCTCCATCTCTGCAGGGCTCAGAAAGTCAGGGCTCCCTCCGCCCCAGTGGAGTTGGACTACCTTACGGTCTTTATGGATATAGTGCGAGATATTCTCTATCTCTTTCTTCAGATAGGAGATATACTCTGCGGTATGGCCCCGTTTTCTGGTAATGATGGAGTGGCAGCCGCAGTAGAAGCAGAGGGAGAAGCAGAAGGGTATATGGAAGTAGAGCGACAGGGGGGGGAGGTCTTTGCCGCTATTGGTCTCAATAATCTTGCCCTTAAACCTTTCTGGGCCGAAGTCTTCATCCCAGACAGGGGCCGTCGGATAGCTGGTGTATCGTGGTCCCGGCCTGTCATATTTAAGGAGGGTGTCTATGCTGATGGTTAATTTATTTGTGATCTTCATGACC
>JACROQ010000007.1 GCA_016214375.1 Nitrospirota bacterium
CGACATGCGCATGGATCAAAGGCAAAGGACCACGGCCTATGACCTGGTAAACAAACTCCCGGCAAGGGAGCTTGTAAATATCCTCAAGCTCTATGGGGAAGAACGATGGGCCAGGAAGATCGTATCCGCCATGATGCGGGAGAGGGAGAATGGGCCTATTGCCAGCACCCGGAAACTGGCTGACATTATCAGCTCAACCGTTCCGCCCTTTTGCCGGAGAGGTCCTATTCATCCCGCAACAAAGACATTTCAGGCATTAAGGATCGCCGTAAACATGGAGTTAGAGTATTTAGGAGCCGCCATAAAAGATGCGGTAGGGCATCTGAAGCACGGTGGGCGCATCTGTGTCATATCTTTTCATTCATTAGAGGACAGGATTGTGAAAGGGGCATTCCGGGACATGGAAAGGGGGTGCCTGTGTCCACCCCGGATTCCTTACTGCGTCTGCGGGCTGAAAAAGAGCCTCACGATCCTGACCCGTAAACCTGTCCGGCCTTCATCATCTGAGATCATCAGCAACCCGCGGGCAAGAAGTGCAAGGTTGAGAGTCGCTGAAAAGGTGTAAGCGGCCGTTGCAGATTTTCTTAAATCATTTTATGATAGGAGGAATACCGTGCGTCTAATCCTGCGCAGTCTGATCATCATTTTTGCAGTGATGCTCCTTTATGCCGTTCAACGCATCAATGTCATGCGGCTGGGATATGATATCCAGGACCTGAAAAACGACAAGAAACACTTAGAACAGATCCATAAAAGCCTGCTGATAGAAAAGGCTGCCCTGACCTCTGCAGAGCGAATAGAGAAGATCGCCACATCGTATCTTGAGATGAAGAGACCGGGAGACAGTCAGATCGTCCTCGTCAGAGAAGGAAGGAACGGAGAGAAAGGATTTACATCGGCAAAGGCAGCGGTAGAAGAAAAGGAGACCGGCTCTCCGCTCAGGATTGTGAAGTATTTTGACTGGAGACTTTAATTGAGTTTTTTTGATAAAGAAAAGTTTCACCGGTCAAAATGGAGACGGTTCAACATCTTAATGATCCTGATGATTGCAGGTTTTGTTGCTGTGATCGCGAGATTGGCCCATCTGCAGCTCTTCAATGGAGAAGCCCTCGCCATGAAGGCAGAGAGACAACACCAGCAGGTCGTCAACATCGAAGGAGAGAGAGGCGTCATCTTTGACAGGGCCATGAGAGAGCTTGCGGTAAACTTAGACATGCCATCCATATACGGAGACCCCTCCTCGATAGCAAATCCGGGGGATGTGGCCAGGAAGATTTCTGAGGATGTGGATATCAGCTCTAAAACCCTGGCGAAACGGCTGGACAACGACGGACAGTTTGTATGGATCAGACGGCGTATGACCCCGGAGGCTGCAAAAAATATAGAGGCCATGAATCTGAAAGGGATTGGCTTTATCCCTGAAACAAAGAGATTCTATCCGAAGAAAGAGCTGATCGGTCATATTTTAGGATTCACAGATATCGACGACCATGGAATTGAAGGCGTTGAGAGATATTATGAGAAGGCCCTCCATGGAAAGAAGGGGACGATCCTTTTGGAAAGGGATGCCCGGCGCCGTCCTGTCCTGACAAATACCCTGCTGGACCCCCTGAAAGGGGATAGCCTCAGGCTGACGATTGATGAGGTGATCCAGTATATTATGGAAAAAGAGCTTGCGGCAGTCATTGATGAGCATCATGCCGCCGACGGTGTCGGCATCGTCATGAACCCCTATACAGGGGAGATCCTTGCAATGGCGGTCTGTCCGCGTTTTAATCCGAATACCCCCGGCCACTACAACTCAGAGCAATGGCGCAACAGGGCCATCACGGATGTCTATGAACCCGGATCGACATTTAAGCTCGTAACAGCCTCAGGGGTACTTGAAGAGGGTCTCGTATCCCCTAATGAGATCGTGCATGACGGAAGCGGAAGCATACTATATGGAGGGGCCGTCATCCATGACCCTCATCCGACGAATCAACCCATGACCTTTAAAGAGGTCGTCGCCCACTCCAGTAATGTCGGGACAGCAAAGATCAGTATCATGCTGGGGAAGGGGAGGCTTTACCAATATGCCAGGAGGTTTGGCTTTGGAGAAAAGACCGGGATTGACCTCCCCGGGGAGGTCGCTGGAATCATCAGAAATCCTTCTACATGGTCAGGACGTTCCCTGATGACGATTTCCATAGGCCAGGAGATCGGCGTCACCCCCATTCAACTGATCACCGCCATGTCTGCAATTGCCAACGGCGGATGGCTTATCCGGCCTCACATCGTTTCAGAGGTCATCGAAGGCCATGGGGATGTAAGATCTATAAAACCTGAGCTGGTGCAAAGGGTCATCTCAAA
>JACROQ010000190.1 GCA_016214375.1 Nitrospirota bacterium
CCCCTCCGATAGGTATCATAATGGAGATAGAGGTGGAGATTGTCCTCTTTGGATTTCACGATGTCATGGATGGAGTGTACCCCCTCACCACCATGCCCCCTGTTATTATCTGCAGATATCTTTTTATGATAGAACTCGGGTCTTCTCGCAAGGGTATTCAGGAGATTTGAAAATGAGGGCCTATGGTCGAGCTCTGTGAGCATCCCCCCTTTATGGGTATCAATCACAAGGGATATCTCCGGCATCGTAACAACCAACTCTTCACTTCCGTCGCAGTCAAAGTCAACGGCCTCCAGCTCTATCCAGTTCTTGCTCTTGTGCCGTGCATCATCTGCTATCCGTTCTGCCTTTATGAGGTGCCGATATACCGCCGCCCTGAGGTGTCCCAGGTAGAGCCCTCCGAATACCCCATGCCAGTAGGGACAATTCACCTGACCTCGCCATAATTCTATAAATGCCTCGTAGATATTCTGCGGAAGACCCTGACCCTTCCTGGCAACACACGCTCCTATATAGGCCGGGGTCAAGGTTTGATCTTGACCGTCAAGAAGCCGCACTACTTTATTGCTGACGCGAAGCATCTTCTTGTGCATATTATTTGCCTCTGGATATTTTTCAAGGAAATTCCTCCAGAAGCCGCCGCGTAAGAAGGGGACGTAACGTCTGTCGTTACCACTATTGCGCACCTCATTCAAGACCTCTTCAAAGAGGCTGCCGCTCTCTGTAGGGAGAGACCACTCCATCATCTCCCGGTAGGATGCCGTCGGTATATACACCCGCCCGTGGGGCCGGACATCTTTAAAGACGCCGCTTAAGGTCGTGATGTTAATCCAGGAGGATTCATGGGTTAATGTCTCAAAGAAGCGTTCGAGCCATCGCTGATTATAGACCCAGTCGTAGGTCTCGGGCCAGAGACCGAACTTCTCTCCGTCGTCGCCGTAGACCAGTACCCGGTCTCCTTCTTCGGTGGCAAGGTCTCTGAGGTACTCTATGGTCTCATGAGGTTCCCTGAAAGGGATTGTATATCTGAGCCTCTCACTGGACGGGAAGAGATAGACCACCTTTCCTTCATCTTCCGTAGAATAGTAACCGTAGAGCTGGTGTTCAAGGAGGCCGGCATAGCGGAAGTGGGTATCATCCACGACTAAATATTTAATACCTGCATCGTGCAGGATGCTCGGAAGATGTGGTTCCCATATCCGCTCAGTAAGCCACATCCCCTGAGATTCTGTGTGGAATTTGTCCTTGATATATTCCGTCAGCATGCTGATCTGTCCTATACTATCCCTTCGGGGGATCACGCATAAGATGGGCTCATAAAAACCTCCGGTCATCATCTCGACCTGTCCTTTTTCTACCAGCCCGGCGATCCTTTTCAGCAGCTCTGGTCTGTTGTTCTCGATCCACTCGAGGAGGCTGCCGGAGTAGTGGAGTGTTACCCGTATTTGTGGAAACCTCTCCAACATATCGATAAATGGCCTATAGCTCTTTTCATAGGCCTCCTTAAAGACATGGTCAAAGTTGTCCACCGGCTGATGGAAATGTAGCGCCATGGCAAAGTTTATCTTCTTCACAGAATTCTTCCGATTTTTATAACCTATCTCCTGACCTCAAATATGAAAAATTCCCCGTGATAAGGTTCATGCTGGATCTCTACAGATTCAACGCTCGCTGCCGGGGGGCCTGAGTGACACCATTGGACCAGCTTTTGGATGGCCTCATCTTCTCCTTCAGCGACTACCTCCACCCGGCCATCTCGCAAGTTCTTTACAAAACCGGTCACTCCGGCAGATTGAGCTGCCTGCCTTGCTGAGTCTCTGAAGAAAACCCCCTGGACCCTCCCGCTGATGTAAAGGTGCACCCGGGTTTTCACTCGAAGATCCCCGTTTCCTGTCATTCTGAGCGAAGCGAAGAATCTGATTAATCCGGTGTGTCAGACCCTTCGCCTTCGGCTCAGGGTGACACGCTGGATTTTCAAGCTCTTCTTCTCACCCGAAGAACGTGCTGGCTATCTCGTATATATCCATGTCTATGGTCTTTGACCTCGTTACACCCTCCTCTAAGCTTACAGCGATTATCTTATTTCCTCTGAGGGCGACCATCTTGCCAAAATCCTTTTTCTGGATGAGTTCGACTGCTGCGATCCCATAACGGGTAGCCAGTATTCTATCAAAGGCAGTAGGGCTCCCGCCGCGTTGAAGATGGCCCAATACCACATCCCTGCACTCATAGCCGGTCTTCTTCTCGATCTCTTCACACAGGAATTTACCAACACCTCCGAGCATGGCATGACCGAAGGCATCTTTCTTGGTGTCTTTAGTCACTATCTTTTCAGCCTCTGCCAGGACAGCCCCCTCAGCGACCACAATGATGCTGAATGTCTTGCCGACACTGTGTCTCCTCTTGATACTGCTGCACACCTCATCGATGGTAAAAGGTTTCTCAGGGACAAGGATATAATCTGCCCCCCCGGCAAGGCCTCCATAGGTCGCGATCCAGCCGGCATGCCGCCCCATGACCTCTACAACGAGGACCCTGTGATGGGATTCTGCGGTGCTGTGCAGGTTATCGAGTGCGTTCATGACAATGTTGACGGCGGAGTCAAAGCCAAATGTGAAATCCGTGGCAGAGAGGTCATTATCGATGGTCTTGGGGATCCCGATGGTATTCACTCCTTTGCCGTATAATTTGTAGGCGACGCCGAGGGTGTCATCCCCGCCGATGGCCACCAGGGCATCAATCCCTGTGCGTTTTATGTTTTCTATCACCTTCTGCGGACCGTCTGCGGTTGCAAAGGGGTTTGTCCTGGATGTGCCCAGGATAGTTCCGCCCAAGTGCAGTATCCCTGAGGCCGTCTCTGCAGTCAGGTCTTCATAGTTGAGCTCTATGCGTCCCTTCCATCCATCCCGGATCCCTACCACCTCATAACCTAATTTTACTGATTTTTTCACCACGGCCCGGATAGCCGGATTAAGGCCAGGGCAGTCACCCCCACCTGTCAGGATTCCAATCTTCACAGATATACCCCTCCTTTCGATAATTCTTACAGCAGGATTAGAAGGCTGTTGGAAAAGTCCTTTTACCTGTCATCCTGAGCGAAGCGAAGGATCTGACTCCTACGGAAAACAAAGGGTTATCAGATTCTTCGTCGCCTTCGGCTCCTCAGAATGACAGAGTGTCAGACTTTTTCAATAACCTGTTAGAAAATCCTGCCTAACGGTTTTTAACTTTTCCAGTACTTTTCTTGTATAACTTTACATACGCATTCGCCGATCGCTCCCACGAAAAGTCGGACTTCATTCCATTGACCATTAGCCTTTTCCACTGTTTATTGTCCTTGTAGATGGAGAGTGTCAGGAGGATCGCCTTTAATAGATCCTCTTCGCTGTAATGGCGGAACAGAAAACCCGTGGCCTTGTCACTGATGATATTGGATGGCGTATAATCCGTGATGGTATCGGCAAGCCCCCCTGTCCTATGGGCTATTGGCACAGTGCCATACCTGAAGCTGTAGAGTTGACTCAGTCCGCAGGGTTCGTATTTAGAGGGGATCAGAAAGATGTCTGATCCGGCCTCTATCTTGTGTGCCAGTGTATTATCAAAGAAGAGATTGACAGATATCTTTGCCGGGTATCTTGCGGCAGACCGTTTTAAGCTGTCCTGGTATTTGGGTTTGCCTGTCCCCAGGATAACCACCTGTATCTCCAATTGCATAAGCTCATCCATGATCTCAAGCAGGATGTCAAACCCTTTTTGATCATCCAATCTGGATACCATACCTATGAGGGGGACATCTTTTATCGGCAGGCCGCAATTCTTCTGGAGGTCTTTCTTGCATCCCTTTTTCCTGGAGAGAGATCTGAGACTGTACCTGGGAACGATATGCGTATCTTTTGAAGGGTCCCATTCGGTATAATCAACTCCGTTCAGGATGCCATAGAGGTCATCCCTCCGTTCTCTGAGCACCCCATCCAGGCCATAGCCCTTCTCCTCGGTCTGTATCTCCCGGCTGTAGGCAGGGCTTACCGTATTGATAATATCAGAGAAGACAATACCCCCCTTGAGCAGGTTTATCTCCCCGAAATATTCAAGCCCGTTGATATCGAATAGCGGCCATTTGAGGCCGGTAAGGGGAAATTTATCCCGCACAAACAACCCCTGATAACCCAGGTTGTGGATGGTGAGGAGGGCGCCGGTATCTTTATAAAAGTCTCTGAGGTCTTTGTCCTCCTGGGCAAGGGTCTTTAAATAAACCGGAATAAGCGCCGTCTGCCAGTCATTGCAATGGATGACATCAGGCCTCCAGCCCAACTCCTTGATAGAGCGTAGCACTGCCATGGAGAAAAAGGAGAATCGCTCAAGGTTGTCCTTATAGTCTTTCCCATCCTCCTGATAGATCCCCTTCCGGTCAAAATATTTATCGTTGGAGACGAAATAGAGAGGGACATCGCTGCGGTGTAATCTCCCCTCATAGAGTCCACACTCTTCGTTCCTCCCACCTATTCTCAGGGTGACTGAATCAATCACCTTCTTCAGATCTACAGAGGTATCTGATACACAGGCATATTTTGGTGTGATCACCCGGACCTGGCATCCAATTTCTGTGAGTGCCTTAGGCAGACTGCCTGCGACATCTCCGAGCCCCCCTGTCTTAGAGAAGGGGGTCACCTCCGAAGAGCAGAATAGTATGTTCAGCTTCTTATTCATAGAGTTTATGTGTTACTCAGATCCGCCTTCAACTTCAACATCTGCATGATGTTGCGCTGGCTGATGATTCCAGCAACCTTCCCGTCTTCCATGACCACAAGGCGGCCGTGCTGACTCTCCACCATCCTGTTCAATGCCTCAATGGCGCCGCTCCCGGGTGAGATCGTAAAGTCAGGCAGATCCGCACACATTATATCCTTAACAGATTTATAAGGCCACTCCTCTTTCTTGACATCCTTAATATCATGCAGCGATACAATGCCCACGAGCCTATCCTCCAGGACCACCGGAAAGCTGTTGAACCGGTAACGGAAGAAGAAGTCATTGACGATCCTGTCGAGGGGCATATTTTCAGAGACAACGATGACGGGTGTTGTCATTACATCACGGACCGTTACGGAGGAGAGGGCGCGATGCAGCAGTGTCTGCCGGTATCCTTCGTCTGCCGCCTGTTGCAGGAATATGCCGATGAAAATAAGCCACAATCCGCCGATAAATGCCCCCTGGAGGATATCCCATAATCCGATGATTATCAGAAATATGGCGAACCCCTTGCCTATACGGCTTGTAATCAGGGTTGCCTTACCTATGTTCCCGGTCCTCTCCCAGATAATGGCCCTGAGGATTCTCCCCCCGTCCAGAGGGAAGCCCGGGATGAGATTAAATATGGCCAGGATCATATTTGTGTTTGCCAGGAAATGTGCGATTGCCATCAGAGGGGAGGCCGGCATAGCCTGGTCCTGGAAGTAGAGGATGCCCCAGAATGCCCCCGATAAAAGCAGGCTTAATGCAGGCCCTGCAGCGGCTATCTTCATCTCACCCCTGGGCGTCCGTGACTCGCCGAGCATATGAGCAATGCCGCCGAATACGAACAGGGTGATGCTCTTGATCGTGATCCCCTGTCTCTGGGCAACATAGGAGTGTGCCAGTTCGTGCATTAGTATGGAGGTAAAAAGGATAAAGGCGGTCACAAAGGCCATTCCCCACTGGGCCAGTGGGGAATAGTAGGGTCCCATCTGTGGAAAATAATTCATCGCAAGGGTCGAGACCACGAGGGAGAACACAATAAACCAGGTGTAGTTGATATAGATGGGTATGCTTAGTACTGTGATTAGTTTAAAACCGTTAGCCATTGATAATCAGAAAAAAAGGTATCTCTTTATTTTAAAAGCTGAAGGATGTTCCTCTTGATAACAGATTTTATCAAAGAGCCGGCAATCGTCTTCAGCTCTTTTAAAAAGATTGTATACCTGCTGTCACCTCTGAGGACATTGTAGTATTTTTCTGCAAGCTCGGGCCTCTCAGCCAGCGTATCATACCATATCATCGGAAAGGTGTACACAACCTGCGAGATCTTCCGGGCCGCCTTAAATTCAGGATATAATTCATGGGCGAGCAGTTTATCATACCGGGATAAATCAGAGCCGCCCGTATGGATTGCTTCAGAGACCACTGCTGATGCCATCTGGGCGCTCCTGACGGCATAGTAGATCCCTTCTCCAAAAAAGGGGTCTACGAGATTTCCTGCATCCCCGACGAGGATAATTCCGTCTTTGGTAAGAGGCTGCGGGGTCCTGAAGAGCGGGATTGGATGGCCTTTGTGGTCAATCTTGTCAACTCCATGGAGAGAGGGCACCCCCTTTATAAACTTATCAAAGTACCTTCTGGGCTGTTTCACGACCCCATTAAACCCTGCAATACCTGCAGAGAGGCGCCCCCTTTTTGGAAATACCCATGCGTATCCGGAGGGGATGGCGCCAAAGTCAATATGGACATAATGATTATGGTCGTCAACCACCTGCTGGTCTACGGATATCTCCGCCTCGAGAGAAGCGGCCACAGAACGCGTCACCTGCGGGTGCAGGGATCGCTGGACAACCCCATTAGCCCCATCTGCCCCTACGATATATCTGCAGTGAAAGGTCTGGTCCCCCGCAGACACTTCATATCCCCATTTGGCAGCAGAGATGCCTTTAACCGGGGTTCCATCGATAAATGCCGCTCCGGCCTTTGTCGCCTCTGATATCAGGAGAGAATCGAATCTGTCCCGCATGACCATATAGGCAACGGGTCTGTCCGAGAGGATGGAGAGCCCATTTTTTCCCTGATAACTAAAATGGACCCCCATAACAGTGGTCTCTATGACCTCTTTAATGCTGAACTTGAGGACCCTGTCTATCTTAAGGGAGAGGCCTCCACCGCATGGTTTATACCGGGGGAATCTCTCTTTTTCAAGGATAAGGACATTGATCCCTGAAGTGGCAAGTTCGTACGCGGCTGTTGCCCCGGCAGGTCCTCCACCCACAACGATGACATCATAGGTTGGCAATGGTTTCCCCTCACAGTTCTATACTCCACCCGATGCC
>JACROQ010000191.1 GCA_016214375.1 Nitrospirota bacterium
CACGACCCATTGCATTTACTTCGTAGCAATGGGTCCCCCGCTTTTTACGAAGCCGTCAAACTTTGTAGGGGCGGGTTTCAAACCCGCCCCTACTCCTTCTGCACCTTCGGCCTTTTATTCGCCTCCAGGACCTTTTTTCTCATCCTGACGGACTGGGGGGGTGACTTCAACCAGCTCATCTTCCCGGATGAACTCGATCGCCTGTTCAAGGTTCGGTATCTTCGGCGGCATGAGCTGGATGTTGTCGTCAGAGCCTGAGGCGCGCATGTTTGTTTGCTTCTTCTCCCTGACGACGTTTACATCAAGGTCATTCTCTCTTGAGTTCTCCCCGATGACCATCCCTTCATAAACAACGGTATTTTCCTTGATGAAGAGCGCCCCCCTCGGCTGGAGGTGAAAGAGTGCATAGGGGGTAGACGTCCCGGCCCTGTCAGAAACAAGCGCCCCTGTCTGTCTCTTGGACATCGGGCCATGCCACGGTTCAAATCCGTCAAACAGGTGGTTTAAGAGCCCTGTGCCTCTGGTGTCGGTCAGGAACTGGGAACGGAAGCCGATCAACCCTCGTGACGGGATCCTGTACTCCAGCCTCACCCGTCCATGGCCGTTATTCTGCATCTTCTGCATCTTACCCTTCCTCATCCCGATCTGCTGAGTCACAACACCAACAAACTCTTCCGGCACATCAATCACGAGGAGTTCCATCGGCTCATGCAGGGCGCCATTGATCTCTTTTGTGATCGTCTCAGGCATGGAGACCGAGAGCTCATATCCCTCGCGCCGCATCATCTCAATCAGGATTGAGAGCTGTAACTCCCCACGCCCCATCACCCTGAAAGAGTCTGTATCGTCAAATTCCACCCGGATGGCGACATTATAGAGGAGCTCTTTCTCAAGCCGCTCCCGCAGATTCCTCGATGTCACCAACTTCCCCTCCCTTCCTGAAAGGGGGGAGGTATTCACAGCAAAAACCATGGATATGGTCGGCTCATCCACCTTGATCCTCGGCAATGGCGCCGGATTCTCCGCATCCGTGATCGTATCGCCGATGTTGACCCCTTCTATCCCGGCAAGGGCCACGATATCCCCTGCTGACACCTCTTTGGCATCTATCCTCTCCAGTCCCTGAAAGGTATAAAGAGACGTGATCTTCGTTTTTAAAACACTCCCTTTGCTGTCGATTACGGCAACCTGGTCACTGGCCTTTACCGTCCCTGAAAAGATCTTGCCTATGGCAAGCCTCCCCACATAATCGCTATAGTCTATATTGGTCACAAGGATCTGAAGGATCTCCCCTCTGCTGTCCTCCGGCGGAGGGATGGTTTTCAAGATTAGGTCAAAGAGGGGCTGAAGGCTCTTTGAGTCCTCATCAAGATTCATCTTTGCGATCCCCATCCTGGCATTGGTGTAGACAATAGGGAACTCCAGTTGCTCTTCAGTAGCATCCAGGTCAATGAAGAGGTCATAGACCTCGTTGAGCACCTCCTGAATCCTGGCATCGGGCCTGTCAATCTTGTTGATCACCAGTAGCGGCGGCAAATTGAGCTCAAGCGCCTTCCTGAGCACAAACCGCGTCTGCGGCAGGGGGCCCTCAGAGGCATCGACGAGGAGCAGCACCACGTCCACCATCTTCAGGGTCCTTTCTACCTCGCCGCCAAAATCGGCATGTCCGGGGGTATCAACAATATTGATCTTCACCCCGTTGTACGCGACCGCTGTATTTTTGGCCATGATCGTAATCCCGCGTTCCCGCTCCAGGTCAATGTTATCCATAACCCGTTCCTGGACCCTTTCATTGGAGCGAAAGATGCCCCCCTGCTTTAACCTTCCGTCAACAAGGGTCGTCTTCCCGTGGTCCACATGGGCGATAATGGCGATGTTTCTTAAATCCTCACGCTTCATAGAAGTCCTCTCTCATGTATATCCAAAGGTGTTCCATGTCAATTGAAAAAAATAAAGGCCCACCAAGACAGTCGGTGGGCCTTTACATAGATCAACTTCCTGCTTACTTTCCTCCAGCCGGTTGCTCAGCCGGCGCTGCCGGGGCGTTTTCCCCTGTAGGAGCCGCCTCATCAGCCGGGGCCTTAGGAGCCTGTTCCTGAGTCGCCGGCGCCTCTGCTGGCGCTGCGGGCTCTTCCTTCTTCTGACACGCAGTAAGGGAGATAGTTCCTGCTATAAACAACGCTAAAAGCATTATTAGACCTTTTTTCATTATTATCTATTCACCTCCTTTCTTCATGCGAGTTTCAATCCTCATTTTATATCACCGATGGAGTTATGTTTCTGCGGCCTGGCAACTTATTAATATATCCCTGATCTGCTTAGTGGTCTATTCCATGGCAGGATAAGTGATTTCCTTTTTATGGCCGCACTGTTAAAAGTAATATGCTATTAAACATGAAAGGATTTCTATTGTCCAGTTAAATTTTGCCTTATGCTTAGCTTCATTCTGCACCGGTAGTGAGGTTTATGGCTCTTCCCAGACGTAAGAATATAAGCTTAAACCCGCTAACCTCTTGCCTGAGAGACCGCCGGACTGCCTCCATATATATCTTCCCTGAAAGGGCATATCCCTTGATCTTCTCAGCGACATCCCCCTCTGAGATCTTGTCTGTCTTATAGTCCGCTATATAGAGTCGCTCCCCCTCCCGGTATATGAGATCAATAACTCCGTTCATCACCTGTCCTCCCCACGGTATGACAAAGGGGACCTCCCTGCCGATAATCGTTGCCCTGCGCAGCTCATCATAGGCAGGGGAGGCTGAGAAGGAATCAAATATCTCATAGAGTTCTGTGAGGATTGATGATGCTTTATCTGAGAATCCCCGATCAAATCCCCCCTTCCCCCCTTTTCTAAAGGGGGAATAAGGGGGATTACCGGTGGGGATAAACTTGAGGCAAGCCTCGTCTATCGTGTGTTTGAACAAGGCAGGGTCCCTTCCAAAGTCCCACTGTTCAAGAACAGCGTGGGCTATTGTCCCTATGAGCATGGATCGCTCTCGCGCTGCTCTATCCCCCTCAGCCGCCTCTGTCTTCTTCGGGGCCGGCTTAGCCTCCGCCGCTTCTTTTAGCCCCGATGGGG
>JACROQ010000008.1 GCA_016214375.1 Nitrospirota bacterium
TGACCTTTTTTATAAAAGAGGGGAAAAAGATAAAGATTAAGGAGGTACATATATCAGGGACAGATAAGATCTCTGAGAAGAGTCTTAAAAAGGCCATTAACACAAAACGTTATAAGCTTCTCACATCATGGCTTTCGGGATCGGGGATCTACAAGGAGATCGAGGCCCAGGGTGATGCGGACAGGATACGGGACTATTACCTGGACAGGGGATATATTCAGGTCCAGGTGGGCGGGCCTGAGATTGAGATCCTGGAGGGCGGTAAATGGATGAGGGTCAATTTCAACGTTATAGAAGGAGGAGAGTTCAAGGTACAGGATATCGATTTCAAGAATAACGACCTCTTTACTACAGACGAGATACGGAAACGGATCAAGATACAGAGAGACATGCTCTTCAGCCGTAAGATGCTGCGTGAGGACCTGTCGGCGATTATAGACATGTACGGTGAAAAAGGCTATGCCTTTGCCAATGTTATCCCGGATATCAGACCGGATGAGGCCTCCAGGAAGGTCGACATCACCTTCGTCATTGAAAAGGGGGGGAAGATAAAGATACGGAGGATCAATATCGGAGGAAATGAAAAGACTCGAGATAAGGTGATACGGAGGGAGATACGGCTGGATGAACTGGACTACCTTAACACCTCTGCCCTCAAAAGGAGTTTTCAACGTCTGAACAATCTCAATTACTTCGAAAACATCGAGGTCGTACCGGAGAAGATCAGCAAGGACAGGGTGGATCTGAACGTTAAGGTAAAGGAAAAGCCCACCGGGGCATTCAGTATGGGGGGCGGCTATAGTTCTGTGTATGGATTTGTCGGGATGCTGGACCTTACAGAGGGAAATCTCTTCGGCAAAGGAGAACTCTTAAAACTCAAGGGGGAGTTTGGCGAACTGAGGACCAGTTATGACCTCACTTTTAAAGAACCGTGGTTATTGGACACGCCGACCTCACTCACCGTTAATCTCTTTGATACGGTAAGGTCTTTTAATACCTATAACATCAACAGTACAGGGGGAAATATCGGGCTTGGCCGTTCGTTCGGGGAGTACTGGAGCGGCAATATTGCCTATGGCATCCAGAATATTACAGTCACCGGGACCCCGCCTTCCACCTCTACCCTGAAGATTGGGGAATCAAGGACAGGGAGCATTACCACATCCGCGGCGAGAGACACGAGGGACAATTACTGGGACCCTCATTCAGGGAATAAAAATAGCCTCTCCGTAGAGTATGCGGATTCATTCCTCGGGGGTGACAATGTGTTTGAAAAGTACATATTGGATACCGCCTGGTATTATCCCGTCATTTTCGATACTACATTAATGCTTCATGGAAAATACGGCGAGGGAAGGGGTCTCAGAGGACATGACTTTCCCGTCAATGAGAAATTCTATGTCGGCGGGATATATACCATCAGGGGATTTGATTATGGCAGGGCCTCAACGTCCTCTACCATCTCCGGAAAAGACCCTGTCACCGGCGATCTTTTAGGGGCTGACAAGGAGTTGATCATTAATATAGAATATATTGTCCCTCTCGTCAAAGAGGCAAAAATAAACGGGGTCCTATTCTATGATGCGGGCTCAGGATTCGGTAAAGAAGACAACATCACCTGGGCGGATCTCAGGACCAGCGTGGGTGGCGGATTCCGCTGGCTCTCCCCCATCGGGCCTTTGCGTCTTGAGTGGGGATATAACTTAGACCCGAAACCAGGTGAGAGACAGGGGATATGGGAGTTTTCTATAGGAACACTTTTTTAGAAAGGAGAAGATGGATGGATATTCATACCTGTAAAAAGACAATCTATGCGGTTATCCTTGGAGTGTTTTTTTATGCCGTCGCAGCCAATCCTGCCTGTTCAGAGGAGGTTAAAATAGGATTGGTAGATTCACAGATGGTGCTGGATAACAGTCTGAAAGGGAAAGAGGTCAAAGAGGCCCTTAATGACTATGTCCAAAGCCGGCAGAAGATCGTCGATATCGAAGAGATTGACCTCCGGAAATTGCAGGAGGAGCTGACCAAACAGGCGGCTATATTAAGTCCGGAGACGAAACAGGAAAAGGAAGAACTGTTTCAAAAAAAGTTTCTGGAATATCAAAAGAAGGTAAGCGAGCTGCAGAAGGAGATCCAGCAGAGAAGGACTGAGATGCTGGAGGGGTTCAATAATGAGCTCGAGAAGTTAGTCCGGGCTATTGGAGAAAAAGAAGGATACGCGCTGATCTTAAATAACCTTGACGTGAAGATCGTGATGTTCGCAAAACCATCGATTGACCTGACTAAGCGGATCACTGAGGAGATGGACAAGGGCATCAAAAAGGAAGAAAAGGGTAAAAAGTAGGTGAAACCGGGAACAGGGATAACACTTCGTGAGATCGCTGAGAGACTGGAAGGGGAATTGGCCGGGGATCATGGCAATATCGTCATATCGGAGCCGGCAAGCCTCAGGGAGGCCGTCCCCGGTAACATCAGTTTTCTTGCGCACCGCAGATACCTGAAGGATCTTCAGGAGACCAGGGCCTCTGCCGTCGTCCTGCCCAAGGGGGTCTCTTTCGACAGGCTTCCCTCCATACGGGTAGATGACCCCCATTTTGCGTTCGCTCAACTGCTCCATCTCTTCTATGACCTTCCTTATCAATCAAAGGGAGTGGATGAACGAGCTATCGTGGGAAGGGGGGTGCAGATCGGGAGGGATGTGACTATCTATCCCTATGTCTATATCGAAGAGGGCGCCTCTATCGGGGATCAAGTCATGATATACCCGGGGACCTTTGTCGGCAAAGGCTCTCTGATAGGCGACCACTCTATCATCTATCCCAATGTCACCATCCGTGAGGGGTGCCGTATCGGCCGTCGTGTCATCATACACAGTGGCGCTGTGATCGGCAGCGACGGTTTCGGATTTGTTCCTTACAAAGGAGAACATCATAAAATACCCCAGATGGGGGGGGTGATTATCGGGGACGACGTGGAGATCGGCGCCAATACCACGATAGACAGGGCTACCATAGGAAATACAGTCATTAAGCGCGGGACCAAGATAGACAATCTTGTCCAGATTGCCCATAATGTCAGCGTTGGGGAAGACTGTGTCTTTGCTGCCCAGTCGGGGATTGCCGGCAGCACACAGATCGGCAGCCATGTCACAATGGCAGGCCAGGCCGGCGTCACCGGTCATATCCGGATAGGGGATCAGGTTACCGTTGCCGGTCAGGCCGGTGTCACCAAGGATGTGAAAGAGGGACAGACCGTAGCGGGCATGCCGGCGCTCCCGCACAGGGAGTGGCTCAAGGCCATGGCTGTATTTGAGGATCTCCCGGAACTGAAGAAAAAATTATCAGAGCTCGGCAACCGGATCGAAGAAATAGAGAGGATCGTCGGGGACAAAAAAGGAGGCGATGGTTATGGACATAAAAGAGATTCAAAGGATCCTTCCCCATAGGTATCCGTTTCTTCTTGTAGACAGGATCATCGAGATCGACCTGGGAAAAAAGATCGTCGGCATCAAAAATGTCTCTGTTAACGAGCCCTTCTTCCAGGGACATTTCCCAGGCTATCCTGTAATGCCGGGGGTCCTGATCATTGAGGCGATGGCCCAGGTGGGCGGGGTGCTGGCATTTAAATCGGTCGAGGAGAAGATGGATATATCCGGGAAGCTGGTCTATTTTGCCGGAATCGATAAGGCTAAATTCAGGAAGCCCGTGTTCCCCGGGGATCAGATACGGTTTGAATTAGAGGTCATCCATGTGAAAGAGCCCTACTGGAAATTGAAAGGCCTGGCCCTGGTAGATGGGAAGAAGGTCTGCGAGGCCGAATTGATGGCCCTGGTGGGGGATAAGGAGAGGTAAAAAGCAAGAAGCAAGAAGTTAGAAGCAAGAAGTTAGAAGCAAGAAGTTAGAAGCAAGAAGCAAGAAGTTAGACGAAAGGCAAGAAGAAAAAATATGAGTGAGATACATCCGACAGCAATCATACATCCCAGGGCAGAGATCGGCGAAGGTGTAAAGATAGGCCCCTATTCCGTAATTGCAGAGCATGTCAAAATAGGGGATAATACAACAATCGAATCGCACGTCGTCATCGACGGTTGGACAGAGATCGGAAAGGGGTGCAGGATATTTCCCTTTACCTCGATAGGCACACCTCCGCAGGATATGACTTACTCCGGAGAAAAGACAACGGTCAGGATCGGGGATCAGAACATCATCCGCGAATATACCACGATCCACCGGGGGACAAAAAAAGGGGGCGGAGAGACAGTGGTCGGCTCCCACAACTATATTATGGCTTATGTCCATATTGCCCATGATTGCCATATCGGGAGCTATATCATTATGGCCAACGCAGCGACCCTCGGCGGTCATATTACGGTAGAAGACTATGCGATCATCGGCGGGCTTACCGGCATCCATCAATTCGTCCGTGTGGGGATGTACGCCATGGTAGGGGCCTGCTCTGCAGTGTCCCAGGATGTCCCTCCCTATGTCTCAGCGGTAGGCAACAGGGCTACCCTGTATGGACTGAACATTGTGGGTCTGAAGAGACAGGGTTTTTCCAAGAAGCAGATCGCCGACATTAAACGGGCCTATACCATCCTGTTCCGGTCAAAGCTTACCCTCAAGGAGGCGATTGCAACGATAGATGAAAAGATAGGCGATTCTGAGGAGGTCAGAAAGATGGTAGCGTTTATCAACGGATCCAAAAGGGGAATCTGCAGGTAGATGGTTAAGAAACTCGGCATCATAGCCGGAGACGGGAGATTCCCTGTGATTCTTGCGGCCTCTGCCAGGGACAATGGATTTTCGGTGGTCGCTGTTGCCCATATGGGTCTCTCCTCCCAGGACATAGAAAACGGAGAGGACTCACTGGATCAGCGTCGGCGAGGTCTCCAGGTTGGTAGAAATCTTTAAGAGTGAAGGGGTCACAGAGGCCATCATGGCCGGCGGGGTCAGCAAGAGGCTGATGTTCCGGAATATAAAACCGGACCTAAGGGCATTATCCCTCCTTTTCAAACTAAAGGACAGAAAGGATGACACGATACTCAGGGCCTTAGCCGATGAACTGGAGAAGGAAGGGATCGTGATCCGGGAGGCAACAGCCTATGTCAAATCCATCCTCGCAGGGGATGAGGTATTGACCCGGCGCACCCCTTCTGAAGAGGAGTGGCGTGATATAGCGTTCGGGATGAAGATCGCGAAAGAGATAGGACGTCTGGACATCGGCCAGTGTATTGTGGTGAAAAACTGCGCCGTACTTGCTGTTGAGGCGATTGAAGGCACGGATGAGGCGATACGCCGCGGCGGACGGCTCGCAAACGGCGGAGCGGTCGTGGTGAAGATCTGCAAACCGGGACAGGATATCCGCTTTGATCTTCCGACTATCGGTCCCGGCACCATAGAGACCATGAAGGAGGTTGCAGCACGGATCCTTGCTGTGGAGGCAGGCATGACGGTGGTGATTGACAGAGAGTCGATGATAAAATCTGCTGATGCGGCCGGGATTACCGTGGTGGGCATTGAGGGCGGGGAGAATCCCCCCCTTTAGAAAAGGGGGGCAAGAGGGGATTTGATCAAGGACCTTCAGATGACAAATAATAAGATCAAGATGGGCGTTGTCGGCGTGGGATACCTCGGGGAACACCATGCCCGGATCTATTCATCGATGGATCAGGTTGAACTTGTAGGCGTGGCAGACATCGATGCCGGAAGGGCCGATCATATTGCGGCCAAATACACGACTAAGGCATTCCATGATTACAGAGAATTGTTCGGCAAGGCAGAGGCCGTCAGCATTGCTGTGCCTACGGTCCTGCACTACCCTGTCGCCCTCGACTTTATCAGACAGAACACAGATGTCCTTATC
>JACROQ010000009.1 GCA_016214375.1 Nitrospirota bacterium
GCCTCCCCGCCCACTTCAAACCACTCGCTCCCCATCCTGTGCCCTTCAATCCACTCCACTTTTACCGGCTTAAACGTCCCGATCCCGACATGGAGTGTGATGCAGACAACGCTGACCCCTTTGGCACGCAGGGCGTCGAACATCTCCTCTGTAAAATGGAGCCCTGCGGTCGGCGCCGCAATCGCACCCTCTTTAGCGGCATACACGGTCTGATACCACTCCCGGTCCTCTTCCACCGGGTCCCTCTTGATATAGGGGGGAATAGGCATTTGCCCGATCTTTGAGAGGACCCTCTCCCACTCCCCCTCATAGGAGAACTTCACGACAACATGTCCGTCCTGATGCCCCATGACCTCGCCGCAACAGGATGACGAGAAGATGATCTTTGTCCCTGTCCGCAACCTCCCTCCGGCCATCGCCTCCCAGATGTCTCCCTCGTGCCTCCGGATGAGCAACAGCTCCACATGCCCCCCTGTCCCCTCTTTTTTCCCGGCAATCCGGCAGGGGGTAACCTTGGTGTTGTTCAGCACCAGGACATCCCCGCGGTCAAGATAGTCCGTGGTCTCAAAGAACCTCCGGTGCTCTATCCTCCCTCCTCCCCGTTCCAGCACCAACAGCCTGGACTGGTCACGCTTTGGCAATGGATACAGGGCTATCAACGAGGGGTCAAAGGGGTAATCAAAGTCGTCAATCTTCAATCTTCAATCTCTACCAGGCTGCTGAAAAAGTCTTTCTGCCTGTCATCCTGACCCTGAACGAAGTGAAGGGGAAGGATCTGATGTTTTTCAGATCCTTCGGGCGTTCGCCCTCAGGATGACACTTCGTGTCAGATTCTTCGTCGCCTTCGGCTCCTCAGACGCCGTCCTGAATGGAGTGAAGGAATGACAGCTTGGCAGACTTTTTCAGCATCCTGCTAAGCTGTTATTTTTTGTTGAATATAAACCAGAAAAGCAGCGATAGGATGACGCTGATAATCAAACTGCTGGCCAGTGGAAAATAAAATGTGAAATTTTTTCTCTGGATATAGATATCTCCAGGGAGTCTCCCGATGCCGGGTATCCTTCCTGCTGCGATGATAAAGGCGCCTAAGGCAGTCATAAAGATGCCGAGCATGACCAGTATCTTTCCAAATGCGTTAAAGTCGTGCATTATTTCTTTCCCTCCTGATAAACAGGGGACATCTTGCGCAGGTTGCTCAACACATCTTTAAATACCTCTAAGAAGTATTCGATCTCTCTCTCTGTATTATCTTTCCCCAGGGTGATGCGAAGGGCGCTTCTGGCCTCCTCATAAGAAAGCCCTATGGCCGTCAGGACATGGGATGGCCCTTTACTCGCCGCGGTACAGGAAGATCCGGTAGACACGGCGATCCCTTTAAAATCGAGATTGATCAGCATGGCCTCTCCGTCCACAAGTTCAACGGTAATGTTGATATTGTTCGGCAGACGGTGGACGGGGTGGCCGTTCAGCCGGATGCCCTCTATCTCCAGGAGGGACTTTACAAGCCGGTCCCTCAGGGCTGTGATATACGCGGTCTGCGCATCCATCTCCAGCGTGGCAAGCTGGACCGCCTTTCCCATACCCACAATCCCGGCGACATTCTCTGTCCCGGCCCTGAGCCTGAACTCCTGATATCCGCCATGAAGATGGGGCGCAATCGCCGTCCCCTTCCTCACATAAAGCCCGCCGACGCCCTTCGGCCCGTAAAACTTGTGGCCTGAAAAGGAGAGGAGGTCTGCATGAACCTCATCCACCTGAATAGGGATATGGGAGAAGGTCTGGACCGCATCGGTATGGAAACAGACACCCCTTTCCTTAGCGATGGCCCCGATCTCTTTGAGCGGCTGTATGGTCCCGATCTCATTGTTCGCATGCATCACCGAGATTAAGACGGTCTCATCCGTCATCGCCTTCCTGACATCCTCCGGATCAACCATGCCGGATCTGTCAACCGGAAGATAGGTGACCCTCCACCCCTCCCTTTCCAGGAAACGGCACGGTTCCAGGACGGCATAATGCTCTATCTGCGTGGTGATGATATGCTTCCCCCGGTCCCTGTTGGCATAGGCAACGCCTAAGACCGCCATGTTGTCGGACTCTGTTCCGCCGCTGACAAACACAACCTCATCCGGCCTTGCACCCA
>JACROQ010000192.1 GCA_016214375.1 Nitrospirota bacterium
TATCTACTGAGTTGGCAGCCCTGCTCATATATCTTGCAATATTCTCAATTGCTTCCCCATCAGCGCCATCTAACCGCCCTCTGACATGGACATTGAATCTTGAATGATGATTCCAGGACATGAACATATTTATAAGTTCCTGTGTTATTACCCCTTGCCCCAGTAATACGGTTAACCCATCTTCCGCAGTTTGACATAAGATTTTATATTTTTAGTGCAGTGAAGATGGAGAATCCCTTGTATTTCCAAGGGGTGTTTTTAAAAAGTGCGTGTAGTGCAGACTACCCCCTTGAATGACAGGTGGATTCTGGAGATAATGGCGGTGGGAGGAAGAATGTATCTTCGCCGTCATCGTCGAAAGAAAGGGGACACAGAATACGAAACATGGTCATTAGTAGAATCAGTGCGTACTGTTCAAGGTCCACGTCAGCGGATAGTAGCTACAATTGGCAAGCTCCCGGGTCTGAACAAAGAGGAGCGGATTGGGTGGGAAGAAATAGCACGGGTATTGGATGGAAAACCAAGACCTGAGCGAGACCTGTTTGAAGAGGAAGAAGAGGTTCCCTTATGGGCCACAGTAAATCTCAAGAAGATTCAAGTAGAGCGTCTCCGCCATTTTGGGGATGTGTATCTTGGTCTTGCGCTGATGAGACGATTGGGATTGGAGGAATTCTGCAGAGAGCATATTCCACAAGGCAGGGAAGATATTCCATGGGGTGTTATGGCGTGCATTTTAGTATTAGCCAGGTTCTGCGCTCCCTCTTCGGAGCTACAGATTGCCGACTTCTGGTATAGGACAACGGCGCTGGATGATCTCCTGGGAGTAAGTGTTGACAAGGTAGGAGATGATCGGCTCTATCGTGCGCTGGATGCGCTGCTTCCTTATAAGGATGCACTCTCAAAGCACCTGCAGCAACGATATGGTGAGTTATTCGGGACACAGTTTGATTTTCTCTTCTATGATATTACCTCGACATATTTTGAGGGGGATGTTAAGGGAAATCCTCAGGCAAAGAGGGGATATAGTCGTGATAAACGACCTGATTGTTTGCAGGTTTGTATAGGTATAGTGGCAAGCCGCGAGGGATTACCTCTGGCCTTTGAGGTGTTTGATGGGAATCGTACCGATGTGACGACTGTGGAGGAGATGGTGAGTATCATGGAGGCGAAATATGGTCAGGCTGAGAGGGTGTGGGTGATGGATCGTGGAATGGTCAGTGAGGAGAATTTAGAGTTTATGAGGAGCCGTGGGGCAAAGTATCTGGTTGGTACTCCAAAATCAATGCTAAAAAAGTTTGAGCGGGACCTGATAGAGACAGGCTGGGAAGAGGTATCGCTTGGTGTTGAGGTCAAGCTGTGTCCATCTCCGGAAGGTGGTAAAGAGACATTCATTCTCTGTCGTTCTCAAGGACGCAGGGAGAAAGAGATGGCCATACTGAACCGGTTTATAAGTCGCCTTGAGGCAGCCCTTAATAAATTGGTTCAACAGGCAGAAGAGGGGAAGATTCGGAACAGACAGACGGTTGAGAGAAGGATCGGGCGACTGCTGGAGAGGTACAGTCGTGCTGCATCCTTATTCGATGTCTCTGTTGAAGAAAAAGGAGGCAATAAAGATACTCGGCTAACCATCAATGTCCAGAGAAATGAAGAACGCTATGCCTGGGCATTAAATACCGGTGGGAGTTACATCTTGCGCACAAACTGGGATGAGAAAGACCCTCATAAATTATGGAAGACCTACGTGCAACTGACACAAATTGAAGATACATTTCGTGTTGCCAAGAGTGCTTGGAATACGTCCAATCTATCATCATAGACCCCATCGTACGCAGGCCCATATTCTTGTATGTTTCCTGGCACTGGCTATGTGGCGTACATTGGAGCAGTGGATGAATGGGTGTGGGCTGGGTACTGCCCCCAGAAAATTGCTGGAAGAGTTGCGGGAGATCCGGTCTATGGATATCCTGTTGCCTACAAAGGATAAAACAATTCGCTTACGTGTTGTTGGCACTGCCCCGGAGAGATTAAAAATATTACTGCAACGGCTGAGACTATTATGGCCTAACAGACCTAAGATAATTGAAAATGTAGTGCAGACTTTGGCTACTTGAGGCTTCTAACTTATTGATTTACCTAAACTTTGATTTTTGAACTGCGGAAGATGGGTTAGTGAAAAAGACCAAAAAGCACTTGAAGAACTTGCCA
>JACROQ010000004.1 GCA_016214375.1 Nitrospirota bacterium
GATGAAGAGGCAAGGCTGACCATGCTTGGTGTCTCATCTGGTCTGGATATAGAGGGAAAGGATGTCCTGTTGATGGATATAGGGGGAGGAAGCACGGAGTTTGTCTCCGTATCCAAAGGGGAGATATCCTTCAAGGTAAGCACAGACATCGGGGTCGTCAGGTTTACGGAACAATATATCCATTCTGACCCCCCAGAATCCGGGGAGATAGAGGCCCTGGAATCGGCTATAAAGAAACGGCTGGAGGGGCTCAGGAATTCCCTCGTCTCACAAATCCCCCTTAATCCCCCTTTACTAAAGGGGGAAATAGGGGGATTTAAGGGCGGATTAATCGGCACGGCCGGTACAGTAACGACGTTGGCGGCCATTGAGCAGAAGATGACTGTGTATGATCCGGATAAGGTAAACGGCTGCCGGATCCGCAGAGACCGGATCCAGGAGATACGCAGGGCGCTCTCCCGGATGACGATAAAAGAGAGGGAACAGGTCCCCGGCCTTGAGAAAGGCAGAGAGGACATCATCGTTGCCGGCGCTGTGGTGGTGGACGAGGTCATGGAGTGGTTTGGATTTGGAGAGATCGTCGTCAGTGACAGCGGCCTGCGGGAAGGACTTGTGATAGACCTGCATCACAGGTTGTCAAAGGGTTAAGGTCAGAGGGGTGAAGGAATGCCTCAGCGTCCGCGCTTCCATCCTATTGTTGCAGTCTTTTTCCTATGGATAACCTTAATGCCAGCCATCCCTTCGTCTGCCTCTGTCTCCGATACCGGCAATCCCGGGGGCGATGAGCCTGATGAGAGCGCTTTTCTCGGGGATGCCCTGTATCCCACGAAGCTGGAGGATATCTCCCCTAAGATAGACACGAAATCAAAGATCGCTGTTCTGGATAACGGATACGGGAGGGAGGCAACACTCTTCTTCGGGCTGTATCTGCCTGTCCGGGTGGTTCAGGAGGCAGATCTCCCTGCCCAGTCCTCTTCCATATCGCTGTTGATTATCCCCTCCGGCGGCCTGTCCCATCTGAATGATCCTGAACAGTTTAGGATGGCCCTCAGCAGATTTGTGGAGGAGGGGGGGATGTTGTTTATCTTTTCTCAGAGATTCGGGAAAGATTATGCCCTGTTCCCCCTTTCGCCAGGCGACTCTATCCAGGGATATGGATGGCTTGAGGGCCAGAGCTCTCTTCCACGCTCGGCCACATTGGCGATGAGGCATCCGGCCGTCGCAGGGCTCACGGCATCCAGGTCAAATCTGAATATCGATGGCGCCTTCACCGTCTATCCCCGAAACGGAAAGCCATTGCTGCGGAACAGTGTGAGCGGACAGCCGGTGATGCTTGCTTACAAATATGGCAGAGGCAGTGTGATTGCGAGCGCCCTGTTTACAGATTGGGCATACCCCCATCTCCGGGCCACCTGGGATGAAATCGCGCTCTTCTCCAAGCTTCTTAAATGGGCGGGGCTCTTTCTGAGCCCCTCTGCTCCCAAGCGGCAGGACAGGCTGTTCAGCGCCCCTCTCCTGCCGGAGGCATTGCCGGTGATGGGGTTCTCGGTACAGTCAGACCATGAGGTCTATGAGGCAGGGGAGACCGCAACCTTTTCCATCAACCTGTGGAATTACGAAGACAGAAAGCGTACGCTTCATGTCTTCTACGATGGCACGGGGCATGAGGTGCAACTCCCCCCGCATGGGTTTGCCCAACTGACCCACTCCGTACCTGTCTACTCCACAAGGCGCCTCTGGGTCTATTTCCACGATGAGCAGGAAATCTTCTTGCAAACCCTTAAAAAAGGATATACAGTAGTCTACCCTGCCAATGAGGAAAAATAAGAAGCAAGAAATAAGAGGCAAGAAGCCAGAAAGGAGGAAGGTGCGTTGAAGAAGACCATTTTTTCGTTTTTCGTGATTGTGTTGGCTGTTTGTGCAATGAACTCCTTTGCTGCAGAGGGAGAAAAGAAGGGGGGAGGTAAACCCGTGGTGACGATAGAGACAGAGAGAGGGGCCATCGTATTTGAGATGTATCCGGATGTGGCGCCAAAGACCGTTGCCCGTATCTCGCAACTGGTAGAGAAGGGATTCTATAACGGCCTGACATTCCACCGCGTAGAGCCGGGCTTTGTCATCCAGGGCGGAGACCCTAAGGGGGACGGCTCCGGCGGCAGCGGCGTCAACATACCGGCAGAGTTTAATAAGAAGACCCATGCAACCGGTACAGTGGCGATGGCGCGGGCAATGGACCCCAACAGCGCAGACAGCCAGTTCTACATATGCCTTGCCCCGCAGCCCTTCTTAGACGGGAAGTATACCGTCTTCGGTCAGGTGACCAAGGGGCTGGATGTGATCCAGAATATCAAGGTCGGGGATGCCATGAAAAAGGTGACGTTAAAGAAGTAGTTGCCGGATCCCCTCCCCTTGCAGCATGGGAATTAAGTATGGTGTCTACTTTTTCCATCTTACATCAACTTGCTCTACCTCATTTGAATGTATCCTCAAATGGCTTAGCGCTGCTGATAGTTTACCCAGGATATCTTCTCTTTGATCTTCCGTGCTACGACAAATTTCAGGTAATGGGTCTGGGGCATGGAGAGGAGGATGGGGTGGTCCCGCGACTGGGAGCGGTTCTCTGCTAATTGCAGGAGACAGCCTGCATCATTAGCTGCATCATGGATAATGTCCAGAAACTGATTGGGTGAGATATTCTGGGAGCAGGAGGATGTGATCAGATAGCCCCCGTCTGTAAGCAACTTCAGCGCCATCAGGTTGATATCCTTGTAGCCGCGTACGGCGCCGCCTCTTGCGGCCTTCTCTCTGACAAATGACGGCGGATCGAGCATGATGCAGTCAAACCGCTCACCGGCCTTATACTTGTCCCTTAGCCACTGGAAGGCGTCTCCCTTTTCAACGGCGATCCTATCCTCAAAATGATTGAGCCTGATGTTCTGTTTCAACCCTTCCATGACCTTGCCGGAGTCCTCCAGCGCCAGGACCTCCTCTGCCCCGTATTTCGAGGCATAGAGGGCAAAAGCCCCGGTGTAGGAAAAGGCGTCGAGGACCCTTTTGCCTGCGACATAGGGTTTGATGATGGCTCGGTTCTCCTGCTGATCTAAGTAGAAGCCTGTCTTGTGCCCCTCCATGAGATCAATCTCAAACTTCAGGTCATTTAGGGTGATGATGGTCTTCTCCTGCCCTTTTCCCCATAAGACCCCTTTTGTGGGTTCAAGCCCTTCCTTTCGCCTGACCTCGACATCACTCCTTTCGATGATCGTCTCCGGATGGAGTAACTCCTTCAATATATCGACGATCTCCTCCTTCCACCTCTCCATCCCGAGGGTGAGGATCTGGAGGCTCAAGATATCGCCGTACTTATCCACGATCAGGCCGGGGAGGAGGTCCCCTTCACTGAAGACTACCCTGAAGGAGCCATCCGGAGGATAGCTCAGAGATCGCCGGTAGTCTACGGCCTCTTCAATCCTTTGGCGAAAGAAGGCCCTGTCTATCTCCTCATCCCGAAAGGTGAGAATCCTGATGACGATCTTTGAACGGTCATTGATATAGCCCTTCCCGATGACCCTGCCCTTGTGGTCTGTTACCTGAACTATGTCACCGTTGGTGTACGCCCCCTCCACGTCCATGATCTCATTATCAAAGACCCAGAGGTGACCCTGGAGGAGC